>DATDQC010000062.1:0-12868 GCA_035292455.1 Thermoplasmatota archaeon | reverse complement strand
CAGGCCGGTGTCGCCAACGCCATCCTCCTCAAGGTCAACCAGATAGGCACCCTCACCGAGACGCTCGAGGTCACCGCCATGGCGAGGAAGGCGGGCTACGGCACCGTGGTGAGCCACCGCTCGGGGGAGACCGAGGACAGCACCATCAGCCACCTCGCCGTGGCGACCGACGCCGGGCAGATCAAGACCGGGGCCCCCGCCCGCAGCGACCGGGTGGCGAAGTACAACGAGCTCCTCCGGATCGAGGAGGCGCTCGCCGGCGAAGCGCGCTACGCCGGGACGTCGGTCCTGCCGCGGCGGAGGTGAGCCCCCTGCGCTCCCTCGCCTTGCTCCTCGTCCTGGCCGTCGCCGCCCCCCTCTCCGGCTGCCTCGACTGCCAGCCGCAACTCGACGTCCGCCACTGCATGCCGGCCTCCACGACCTGCCTCCCCGGCGAGGGGGACCCCGTCGTGGACGCCGACGACCCGGTCCGCGGGGCCGAGGCCTTCCCCGGCATCCGGGGCCTCATGGAGACGACACCGGCCGGGGAGCACAGCCACGCCGGGTGGAACGCCACCTTGGAGGAGGCGTTCTGGGCGGCCCACGGCATCCCGCTCGAACAGGCAGGGAAGCAGGTCTTCTACCGCGACGGCGAAGCTCTGTTTCGGGTGCGCGTCCTGAGCTGCCGTTGAGACGGAAGCAAAACCCAACCTTTATCCTGGGGACCCGGGGTCTTACGGGTAGGGATGGGAGCCGTGGCTCCCAAGGGATGCACATGAAGGACATCATCCGCGAAGCGGTCGCCCGTGCCGAGCAGGAACAGCGCCTGGCGCGCCCCTCCATGGGCGCCCCGGCACCGACCGCCGGCGCCAACGTGGGCAGCCGGGACGGCGACCTCGAGACCGTCATGCAGTCGCTCATGACCAAGATCAAGGTCATCGGCTGCGGCGGCGCCGGCAGCAACACCATCGCGCGCTGCACCGACGAGGACCTCGGCGACGTGGAGCTGGTGGCCATCAACACCGACGCCCAGCACCTCCTCATGAGCCGCTCCCCCCGCAAGCTCCTCATCGGCCGCCACCTCACGCGCGGCCTCGGCGCAGGCGCCCTCCCCCAGGTTGGCGAGGAGGCGGCGCTCGAGACCGAGGCGGACATCCGCTCGGCCGTCACGGGCAGCGACATCGTCTTCGTCACCTGCGGCCTCGGCGGCGGCACCGGAACTGGCAGCGCCCCCGTCGTGGCCAAGATGGCGCGCGAGTCGGGCGCCCTCACCATCGCCGTCTGCACCCTTCCGTTCAGCTACGAGGGGGCCGTCCGCATGGAGAACGCCGAGGCCGGCCTCGCCCGCCTCCGGGACGTGTGCGACACCGTCATCGTCGTCCCCAACGACAAGCTCCTCGAGGTCGCCCCGCGCCTCCCGCTCGCCGCCGCCTTCCGGGTCGCCGACGAGATCCTCATGCGCTCCATCAAGGGCATCACCGAGATGATCGTGAAGCCCGGCCTCGTCAACATGGACTTCGCCAACCTGCGCACCGTCATGAAGCGCGGCGGTGTCGCCATGATCGGCCTCGGGGAGTCCGACGGCGAGGACCGCGCCCGGGAAGCCGTCCTCGAAGCCCTCAACTCGCCCCTTCTCGACATCGACATCTCGGACGCCCACGGCGCCCTCATCAACGTGGTGGGCGGCCGCGACATGACGATGGCGGAGGCGATGCGCTGCGTGGAGGAGATCCACAACCGCATCAACAAGGAGGCCCGCATCATCTGGGGCGCTTCCATCGACCCCGCCCTCGACCGCACCATCCGCGTCATGCTGGTGATCACGGGCGTCAAGTCGAAGCAGATCCTCGGCCCCACGGCGCGCAAGGAGGCGCGCCGGCAGAAGGACATGGGGTTGGATTTCGTGCTTTAGCGCGAAATCAGGGCTTCGCTCCACGCGCTCCGGGCGCCGTGGACGTGGGACTGGACTTCGTCCTCTGATCCATCTGCCTACGCGTCGCCGGTGAAGAGCGGGACCGACAGCGAGGACCCGCCCGAGAAGGCGACGCTGTAGTTCGCCATGAGCGGATGCCACCACGACGGGTCGTTGGCGTCGAGCTTGAGGACCAGCCGGTCGCCGGGGGCAAGTTCGGCCTTGACCCAGTGGAACCGGAGCGTGACGCTGCCGTCCGCGACGTCCCCCTCGTCGAGCGCCGCGAAGGCGGCACGGCTGAGGACGCGGCTGCGGCCCATGTCGTCCTCCTGGAACAGGATGCCGGTGACCTGGAACGGGGTGGCCGCCTCGCCGGCGAGCTGGAGGCGCAGGACGGGTGCCCCCACCACGACCTCGGAGCCCTCGAAGGCCCGGCTGGTGAAGAAGACCCCGGTGGGGTCGTCGCGGAACTGGCTCGGCACCGGGTTGTAAGGCGCCCCGACCTGGTCCCACACGAAGGAGGGCTCGAGGAACGGGTTGGCGAGCAGGTTCTGCTCCACCGTGAAGGTCGCGTTGCTGGCGGCGACCGCGAGCTCTGGTTCGCGCAGGTACAGCGTGAGCAGCTCGGCGTCGGGGAACTCCTCGAAGGTGGTCTCGCGTTCGCCGCTGGCGTCCTCGGTGACCAAGGCCGGCCAGGCCGCGACGTCGGGCGTCGGGTGGCCGCCGAGGAAGTAGCGGAACCAGGTGAGGGCGCGCTCGTAGCACCCGGAGGCGTCGGCGCCGTGGCCGCCGGTGAAGACGTAGGCGCGGACGAAGGCGGCGTCGGCCGCCTCCCACGCCTGGTCGATCTGCGGGAAGAGGGACTCCTGGAGCCCCTGGCAGAGCAGCAGGGGCTTCGTGACGCCGCCCATGAGAGGCCCGGCGCTGCGCTGGGCGAGGGCGGCCCGCACCTCGTCGAGGCCGGCGGGGTCGCGCGAGAGGGCCGCCCGCAGCCAGTCGCTCACCATGGGGTGGATGCGGGCGTGGCTCCCCGCCATGCCGCCGGCGTAGAGCGCCGTGGTCCACTCCAGCTTGGGGACGTTGCCCTGCGCCAGCCCCTCGTAGAGGTCCACCCAGCCGTGGAGCCCGACCGCGGTGGTGACGCGGGGGTCCTGCGCCCAGGCGAGGAGCGACTGGCCGGCGCCGTAGGAGTTCCCGTACAGGCCGATGAAGCCGTTGCTGCCGTAGCGCGCCTCGACGTCGTCGAGGATGGCGGAGAGGTCCGCCATCTCGGCGGGCCCCGCCACGGTCGCCATGCCGCCCGACTGCCCGAAGCCGCGCGCGTCGTAGGCGACTGCCAGGATGCCGGCGAGGGCGAACTCCCTGAGCCGGTTCGGGGGGAGCGGCAGCACGGAGGCTTGCTCCGGCGCGGGCGGGGTGAGGGCCTCGGTGCCCTCGTAGGTCTCCTTGAAGAAGGACCAGCCGTGGAGGAAGACGACGACGGGCCAGGTGGGGGCGCTGCCGTCGGGGAGGGCGTCGGGGGTCTGCGGGACGTAGGCGACCGTGGAGAGCTCGGTCCCATCGAAGGAGGTGACGTTGTAGGTTTCGCGGACGAATCCGGTGACCTCGATGGTGGCGGGGTCGTACCCGACGTCGGCGGGCTGCACGGCTGGATCTGGCGCCTCGTCGTCGAGGAACGAGAGGCAGCCGGCGAAGGCCGGGAGGCAAAGGAGGAGGGTCCACCCCAGGACGCGCATCGGGCCTCACGTACCCAGGCGCCGGATAAGGATTTGGTGCGCCCCCTTGCCCGCTACAGATGGGCCAGGAGGTCGCGCACCGCCATGCGGACGTCCTTGCGCTCGTAGAGGATGCGGTAGATCTCCGACGTCATCGGGAGTTCGACCCCCTCCTTCTTGGCCTGCTGGTGGACGAACTTGGCGGCGAGTACTCCTTCCGCGACCTGGCCGCCGATGGTGGCGAGCGCTTCGTCCATGGTGAGCCCCTTTCCAAGGAGTTCCCCGATGCGGTGGTTGCGGCTCCGGCTCGACGTCGCGGTGCAGATGAGGTCGCCGAGGCCCGACAGGCCGGTGAAGGTCTCCTTCTTGGCGCCGTGGGCGACCCCGAAGCGCACCATCTCGTCGAGCCCCAGGGTGATGACCGCCGCCTGGGAGTTGTCCCCGAAGCCGATGCCCTTGGTGACGCCGGCGGCGATGGCGACGATGTTCTTCATGACCCCGCCAAGCTCGACGCCGACGATGTCGCGGCGCGGGTAGGCCTTGAACCAGTCCGTGGTGAGGAGGCCGCAGAGAAGGTCCAGGGTGCCGGCGTGGCGGCCCGCCACCACGGTGGCCGACGGCATGCCGCGGGCGATCTCCTCCGCGAAGTTGGGGCCCGAGAGGCTCGCGACGTGGACCTTGTCCCCCAGGACCGACTCGAGGACCTGCGACATGCGGAGGTAGGTGTCGTGCTCGATGCCCTTGGCGACGTTGAGGACCTTGGCGCCGCGGGCAATGTGGGGGCGGAACGCCTCGGCGGTCTGCCGCACGTGCGGACTCGGCACCGCCGCGATGACCACCTCGGCGCCCTGCACGGCGTCCTGGATGCTGGAGGTGACCCAGACGTTGAGGGGGAGCTTGACGCCGGGGAGGTACTTGGCGTTCTCCCGCGTGTTGGCGATGCTCTGCGCCGTGGCCGGGCTGCGGCACCACTGCCGCACCTCGAGGCCGTTCTTGGCGAGGAGCAGGCTGAGGCAGGTGCCAAACCCGCCCGAACCGACCACGGCGACGGGGACGTCGTGCTGGCCCTCGATCAAGGTGCCGTGCGACGGACCCCCTCCATAAAAAGGCAGCCCAAGCTTTTTCCCGGAGGCGCCATCGGCGAAGCGATGATGCGCCCGCTTGCCGCCGCCCTCCTGCTCTCGAGCCTCCTGCTCTCCGGCTGCTCCAAGGACGAGGCGTCCGACCTCGAGGCGACCGTTCGCTTCGAGTTCCAGCTCCCGAGGGAGACCTTTCACCGCAACTTCACGATGGAGACGCTGCCGGAGCATGCCCCCCTCAATGTCGCCAACTTCCTGCAGTACGTCGACGACGGCTTCTACGACGGGTTGACGTTCCACCGCATCGCCCCCGGCTTCGTCGTGCAGGGTGGCAGCGTGTATCCCGACATGCAGAGCGGACCGGACACGCGGGACCCCGTCAAGCTGGAGGCCCGCGAGGGGGCCAACGTGCAGTGGACCATAGCGATGGCGCGCACCGGCAAGGACGCCGACCCCCGCGCCCCCGACACCGCCACGAGCAGCTTCTTCATCAACCTCGAGGACAACCGCGACCAGCTCGATCCCAACGCCTTCTCGGAGGGGTACACCGTCGTCGGCCGCATCCTCGACGGCAAGGACAACATCACCGCCATGCTCACGGTCGAGCGCGGCCGCTCCTTCGGCCCTGCGGGGGGCTACTACCCGAAGGAACCCATCATCATCCACCACGCCGGCCGCGAGTCGTAAGCCTGAAGCCCTGCGCCTGCCTGGCGAGTTGCGGCCTGCTCCCGCTCGCAGCCCGCCAAAGCCGCCCTACCTTGGTGGGGAGATACGGCGCGTGTACCGGGACGCCCGGGCGGCCGACACCGGACAAACGGGATTCCTCGGCCTTCGGCCTCGGAACCCGTTTGTCCGGGCGTAGTGCCCCTGCCGCGCCTTCCCCAGGCGCGGCAGGTCCGCTCGGCCCTTCGGGCCTCGCTGCACCGAGGCAGCCGTCGTCGCTCGCGGTGCTCGCTCCTCCTCTGCCTCAGTGCAGGAGCACGGATTTGAACCGTGGAACCACAAAGGACTAGCCCCTCAAGCTAGCGCCGTTGACCAGGCTTGGCAACTCCTGCGGGTGGTGGGCGGGTGCGGGCCCCGTCCCGGACGGGTCCCAAGGCAGCGGCTTGATAAGGCCGACGCCGAGCGCGAGGGGTGAGATTTGAACTCACGAGGGCAGAGCCCACTGGCTTAGCAGGCCAGCGCACTACCGGTCTATGCGACCCCCGCAGACAGGCCGGGCGCGGCCACAAAAGGGTGCCATTTAACGGTGCCGTCAGGCGCGGTCAGCGCGCGAAGGCCGCGTCCACATGTCGCGAGACATGTGGGGCGATCCTTGCACCACCTAGTGGGCCAGGGCCAAGTCGTGCGGGGCGAGCGGCGCCCGCAGCGAGCCGTCCCGCAGCCCGACGACCGCGGCGCCGATGGCCTCTGCATCGATGCCGTAGTAGCGGTAGAGGTCCTTGGGGTCGCCCGACTGGGTGAAGCCGTCCTGGACGCCGATGCGCCACAGCTTGGCCCCCACGCCTTCGCCGGCGAGGCACTCGGCGGTGGCGGAGCCGAGGCCGTTGTGGATGAAGTGGTCCTCGGCAGAGACCACGAAGCCGGTCTCGCGGCCGCACTTGGCGATGAGGGTGCGGTCGATGGGCTTCACCGAGCCCATGGCGACCACGCGCACCGAGAGCCCCTTCCCTTGGAGCTCCTTCCTGGCCTGGAGTGCCTCGGCGACCTGGGGGCCGTTGGCGAGGATGGCGGCGTCGTCGCCGTCGGCCATGACGTGCCCCTTGCCCCAAGTGAAGGTGTGGTCGGGCTCGAAGAGGACCGGCACGGCGGCCCGGGTCGAGCGCATATAGGCGGGGCCGGGGCGGAGGTACATCTGCAGCACCGCCGACTTGGCCTCCACCGCGTCGCAGGGCACGACGACCCCCATGTGGGGAAGGCCGCGCATGACACCGACGTCCTCGAGGGCGTGCGCGGAGGAGCCGTCCTGGCCGGTCATGAGGCCGCCGTGGCTGCCGCAGAACTTGACGTTCAGCTTCTGCCGGGCAACACAGTTGCGGATCTGCTCCCAGCCGCGCTGCATGAAGATGGCGAAGGAGGAGGCGAAGGGGACCTTGCCCATGTGGGCGAGGCCCGCCGCGGTGACCACCATGTCCTGCTCCGAGATGCCCATCTGGAAGAAGCGCTGCGGGAACTCCTTCGCGAACCAATGGCTGCGGGTGGACTCGGCGAGGTCGGCGTCGAGGGCGACGACGTCGGCGCGCTCGCGGCCGATCTCCAGCAGCCCCTTGCCGTAGCCGTCTCGGATGGCGACCTTGTCCCCCGTCTTCCACGAGGTGGTGGAGACCGTGGGGGCAGGCGCGGCGGCCATCAGGCGCCCCCGTCGGTCCACGTCTCGCCGAGCTCGGCGAGCGCCTTCACCATCTCCTCCTTGGAGAGGGCGCGGCCGTGGAACTCGGGCTTGCCGGCCATGAAGGAGACGCCGTGGCCCTTTTCGGTGTCCATGACGAGGCACTGGGGCTGGCCCTGCACCTTCTCCGCCTCGTCGAGGGCGGCGAGGATGGCCTTGAGGTCATGGCCGGGGACGGTCTTGGTCCAGAAGCCGAACGCCTTGAATTTCGCCTCGACGGGGTCGACGTTCTTGACGTCCTTGGTCCAGCCGTCGATCTGGATCTTGTTCCAGTCCACCAGGACGCACAGGGTGTCGAGCCTGCGGTGGCTCGCGGTGAGCGCCGACTCCCAGATGTTGCCCTCCTGCAGCTCGCCGTCGCCAAGGACGACGTAGACGCGGCCCTTGCGGCCGTCGATGCGCTTGGCGAGGGCGCAGCCGTTGCCGTAGCCGAGCCCCATGCCGAGGCTGCCGGTGCTCATCTCGATGCCGGGGATCTTGCGGTCGGCGTGGCCCTGGAGGAGGCCGCCGAACTTGCGAAGACGCGTGAACTCGGCGCGCGGGAAGAAGCCGAGGTCCCCCAGCACCGCGTAGAGGCCGGGGGCGCAGTGGCCCTTGGAGAGGATGAAGATGTCGCGGTCGGGGTCCTGCGGGCCCTGGGGGCTGACGCGGAGCTTGTTGTGGTAGAGCGCCACCAGGAACTCCGCCATCGAGAAGGAGCCGCCGGGGTGGCCCGAGCCGGCGCCGTAGGTCATCTTGAGGACCTCAACCCGCAGCCGGCGCGCCTTCTCGGCCAGGTCGGCGAGCGGGAGGGGCCGGGGCTCCAGGGTCGCCGCGGTGGCCACGGTTTCGGCGAGGCGGGCGCCCCGCTTAAGACTTGGGCGCGAGGAGGCTTTGCACCTTTAGTCGGTCTTGCACCTAAAGTCCAGGTTCTGCACCTTTAGTCGGGCGGCCGAAATAGGGACAAGTTTTGCCGCTAAACCCCTCCACTTGCCCCTAAAGTCCGCGATTTCGAGGTTCAGGAAACTCGAAATACGGGAAGCGTATGTGTTGCCCATGCCCAAACGACGGGGCCAAAGGACACCGGCCGCACGGCCGAAAAGAAATTCGGAGTTCCGGGCCTACGGCTGGATTGTGGAGAGCCTCAAGGCTTTGGGATGGAACACCCGCAGCCCAAACCGCGACGATGCTGGTCAAGTCTACACCCAAATTGAATGCCGCGACGATGCAGAAATTCACGCTCGACTCGGCCAAGAGGTCCCAGAGAATGTGGTCAAGGTCCGAGAAAACACCTACTGGATAGTTGAGGCCAAGTCACGCCACACGGAACTCCAAGCTGCCCTGGAAGAGGCACGTCAATACGCCAAGAAAATCAACAGTAGCCGCCAAATCGTTGCCCGGTTCGTTTCAGGAGTGGCGGGAAACGAACAAGACACATTCCTCGTGGCTACCGAATACTGGGATGGGAAGCGATTCAAACCGGTCAAACTCAACGACAAAGAGGTCACTGGTTTCATGTCGCCCGAAATCGTAATGGGCATTCTGGACACGGGCAATCCAGAAGTCAAAGAAGTCCAGATTGACGAAGCGCTCTTCCTCGCAAAGGCCGAGAAAATCAATGAAACGCTCCACGACGGCGGAATCAACTTGAAACTCAGGGCCGAAGTGATGTCGGCCCTTCTTCTGTCCAGACTCGATGAGACGCGCCCCAACGTTGATTCAACGCCAGCGGTCCTAATTCAAGAAATCAACGCACGGTCCAAACAAATTCTAACGGCACAGGGAAAACAAAGCTACCACCCATACGTCGAACTCAAACTCCCTGCAACAGTGGACAACCACACGAAATTCAAGGCCGCCATCGTCAAGACCATACAGGAACTTGACAGCCTGAACATTCGTTCCGCCATGAACTCCGGCACAGATGTCCTTGGCAAATTCTACGAGGTTTTCTTGAAGTATGGCAACGGAGCAAGGGAAATCGGCATCGTCCTTACCCCCCGCCACATCACCACGTTCGCCGCCGAAGTCCTCGGCATTACCGCAAAGGATGTTGTCTACGACCCATGCTGTGGGACGGGCGGATTCCTCGTGGCCGCCCTGGACCATGTAAAGAGGACAAGCCGAAAATTAGATGTGGATTCATTCAAGGAGAACAACATCTACGGCGTTGACCAAGACACGCCTGTCGTGACGCTCGCCATCGTCAACATGATTTTCCGTGGCGATGGAAAGAACAACATCGTCGAGGGAAACTGCTTCCACAAACATGTCGTGAAGCAGAAGAATGGGAAGGTGGATTTCTCTAACGTTCCAGCGCAAAGTGATGATGGAAAAGTCATCTCTAAAGTTTTGATGAATCCGCCGTTCCCAACGTCAGGCGGCCAAGACAAAGAATACGAGTTTGTCGATACAGCCTTAGCCCAAATGCAGGACAATGGGCTTCTATTCTCCGTCCTGCCATATCCAACGCTCGTGAAAAGCGGCGCCCACAAGGCGTGGCGCAAAGAGAAGCTGTTGCGAAACAACACGCTCCTATGTGTCGTCACATTTCCACCCGACCTTTTCTACCCGACGGGGACACACACGGCGGGAATCTTCGTGCGAAAAGGTGTTCCACACCCACGCGGCCAGAATGTTCTGTGGGTCCGCGCCGTCCACGACGGTCTGCTGAAGAGCAAGGGGAAACGACTTCCAAGCCAACGGGAGACCAATGATTATCCAGTAATCAAGAACTTGGTGTCATCGTTCCTCCGCGACGAGTCCATTTCCGTCACAGGCAAAGAGATGTTCTACAAGGCGTGCCCGATTGATTTCGCCGACCCCAACTTTGAGTTAGCCCCCGAATATTACTTAGACCAAGCGGCCCCCACCGCAGAGGAGATTCAGCAAGGCGTGGAGAATGTGATTAGGAACGCGGTGGCCTTCTTGGTCCGGGAGGGGTTAGACGATGCCGATTAGGCGGGTGGCTATCAGCGAGTTGTTCGAGGTCAGCTCTGGCGACATCCACGCATCGAGCGAACTTGACGATGGCCGCATGCCTCTCGTTTCCTGCGGGGAAACTAACAACGGAGTCGTCGGAACCTTCACTATTCCACCCGAAAAGACGATTCACGAACGCTGCCTAACTGTGGCATACAATGGTTCGTGGCCACTTCTGACAAAGTATCACCCTTACCGGTTTGCCGCCAAGGACGATGTTGGAGTCCTAATCCCCAAACAGGAAATGCGGGAGAGTTCGCTCCTCTACGTCGCCGCCGTCCTTAGCCGTGAGAAATGGCGCTACTCCTACGGCCGCAAGTGCTACAAGGAAAAGCTTCCGTTAGTGGAAATTCGGTTGCCCATGAAGCGCGACGGCGTTCTGGACGAAGATGCCATCACTCGCCTCCTTACTCGTCCTGTGGACTCCTACATCCCATCCCGCGCACGAGGAACGATACACCGTAGCCGAATTCGGTGGGCCAGAATTCCACTCAGCTCCTTGTTCGACCCCGACCATGGCGACTTCAATTCATACGGCGAGTTCGATGCTGGCGACAAGATGCTGGTCAGCCGCTCAGCGGAGAACAATGGCGTAATCGGGCACTACGACATTCCAGAAGGCGCGAGGAAATTTCCCGTCGGCACCATCACGGTCAGCACCGTGACTGGTGATGCCTTCGTGCAACTCCATGAATTCTATGCGAGCGATAAGGTCGTTTTGCTGAGGGAAAAAAAGCCGTTGCGTCCAACGACGCTTTTCTTCGTCGCTTTCGCCCTGAACCACCAGAAATGGCGCTTCTCTTACGGGCGGTCATGCTTCAAGAGAACGCTGAGCCTTACGACCATCGACCTGCCCATCAAGGCCAATGGAAAACCCGACGAGAACGTAATGGAGAAACTCGTCAAGCAAGCCTCCTACTGGCCAGTCGTCGCCAGGCGGTTCCCGCCAGTCACTTGACAGGGCTGACCACGAGGACAAGTTGGTTGTCCTGCGGTTGAAGGTCCCAGGTCAGTTCGTCGCCCGCCTGGAGGTTGAACTGACGAACGATGCTGGCCGGAATCGTGGTCCGTAGGGAGCGGTTCTTCGATTGGGCGGAGGCAATGGTGGTAGTTTCCAAGGTAGTCCCTGATTCCAGTTAGGGATAGCCTCCCTTAAGACTACCTCTTGCGCTGCCATTTAGGCTACCTCATCCTTAAATAGAATGGTAGCATAGAAGGTAGTGCAAGAGGTAGTTTCAATGAACACCATGCCATGGACCGACCAGCGCACACCCGCCCTCGCAATCGTCGCACGGGGCGACCAAATCACCCGCCAAGACACGGACCACTTCACCGTCCAATCGCAGAGCCGCCCCGAGAAGTCTTACGCCGTCGTCGTGGAGACCGACCACGCCTCCTGCGACTGCGACCACAACAAGGACGCCCACCGCGACTGCATCCATATCCTGGCTGCCCGCTACTGGCTGGAAGTCCAAGAGAAGACCCCGGAAGGACCGAAGACGGAGCGCGTCCGAATCACGCACAAGCAGGCGTGGACGGCCTACAACGCCGCGCAAGCCGACGAAGTGCGGCTCTTCGATGTTCTCCTCTCCGACCTCACGCAAGGCATCCAGGAACCAGCGCACGGCGCAATGGGGCGACCATGCCTCCCCTTGCGGGAACAGGCGTTCTGCGCCATCCAGAAGGTCTATTCCCAACTGTCCAGCCGCCGAGCCAGGAGCCTCTTCGGCTACGCCGAGGGACGCGGACAAATCGGCCATGCGCCCCACTTCAACGTGTCCAGCAAGTTCCTCAACCGCGCCGACGCGACGCCACTCCTGCGCGGCCTCGTCCACGAAACGGCCCTCCCCTTGGCCGAGTTGGAGACTCGCTTCGCCATTGACTCCACGGGATTCCGCACTACCAGTTTCGGGTCTTACTGCCAAGAGAAGCACGGCGAGAAGGCCAAGAACGTCTGGCTGAAGGCACACCTGTCCACCGGCACCAGGACGCACATCGTCACGGACGTTATCGTGACCGGCAGCGCCGGGGAAGGCAGCGGCGACACAAGCAACTTCGCACCCTTGGTCAAGGGAACCTCGGACGCCGGGTTCATCGTCGCCGAAGTCAGCGCCGACAAAGCCTACAGCAGCCGTGCCAATCACGACGCCGCCGGAGCGCTCGGGGCCGAGACCTACATCGCCTTCAAGAGCAACGCAAGCGGAAAATCCGGCGGTTCCCCGCTCTGGCGCAAGGCGTTCCACTTCTTCCAACTGCACCGGGACGAGTTCGAGGCCCACTACCACAAGCGCTCGAATGTGGAGTCCACGATTGGGGCCATCAAGAAGAAACTCGGCGAGACCCTGAAGAGCCGAAACCGTGTCGCGCAGGAGAACGAGTTGCTGGCAAAGGTCGTCGCCTACAACATCACCGTCCTAATCCACGAGATGCACGAGAACGGCATCAACCCCGAGTGGTTGCACCCAAAGTCGGAGTCCTGCACTTTTAGTCCGACCAAAGAGGGACTATAGGTGCAAAGCCGCGCGAGGAGTCTCAGAGGAGCGGCGCGGCCGGCACAAACCTCTTGAGGGGCGCCCCCGCATCGCCCGGCATGCGCAAGGCCGTGGCACTCCTCTCCGTCGCCGCGTTCCTGCTCGCGGGCTGCTCGAGCGGCGGCGGGCACGACGAGACCGAGCCGTTCACCTGCCCCGACGGCACCCCGCTCGACGTCGAGGAGCTCCCCGACCACCACGACGAGGGCTTCGACCCCGCCGACCACTGCCCCGTCGCCCCGAGCGTCAGCCTGGACGGCGTGCCCGCGACCTTGGGGGCCTACCGCGCCGCGACAGTGTCG
>DATDQC010000061.1:0-2608 GCA_035292455.1 Thermoplasmatota archaeon | reverse complement strand
AAGCCGGTCATCGCGGCGGTGAACGGCCACGCCCTCGGCGCCGGACTCGAACTCGCCACGGCCTGCGACGTCCGGGTAGCTGCCGAAGGGGCGAAGCTCGGCCAGCCGGAAGTGAACCTCGCCCTCATCCCGGGAGGCGGCGGGACGCAGCGCCTGGTCCGACTCGTCGGCCACGGCCAGGCGAGCCGCCTCGTCCTCATCGGCGACCCCGTCGAGGCCGCCGAGGCGCTCCGCGTCGGGCTGGTGGACCTCGTCGTCCCCAAGGAGCGGTGCGTGGCGAAGGCGGTCGAGCTCGCCGCCGCCATGGCGCGCCACGACCCCACCGCGGTCCTGGAGGCGAAGCGGATGTTGCGCGCCGCCCTCGACCGGCCCTACGCCGAAGGGCTTGCGCTCGAAAGGGAGGCGTTCGTGCGCCTGCACGCCCGGCGCGAGGCCAAGGAGCGCATCCTCGCCTTCCTGGAGAAGCCGAAGGCATGACGGCATGGCGCCACGCCGGCATCCCAGTCGTGGACGCCCACGTCCACGTCAACCGCTTCGACCTCATGACGCCAGGTGCCCGCGCCCTCATCGCCGGGAACCCGACGTTCAAGGAAATGGAGCGCTTCGTCGAGGACCCCTACGCGTTCCTGGGCCACTTGGACCGCGAGGGCATCGGGCAGGCCTGGCTCATCAACTACTGTGCCAAGGAGGTCATGGGGTACGGGGCCGAGGTCAACGAGTGGGTGGCGTCGTACGCCGAGACCGACCCCGCGCGGCTGGTCGCGGTCGGGGGCTACGAGCCGGCGGACGGGCCGGGCGACGTCGCGGTGGACCGTCTCGCCGACCTCGGCATCGCGGCGCTCAAAATCCACACCGTCCACCAGCACCTGCGGCCCGACGACCCGCGACTCGAGGCAGCGCTCGCCCGCCTGGAGGACCTCGGCATGCCGGTCGTCTTCCACACCGGGACGAGCCGCTTCCCGGGCGCCGACAACGCCTTCGCCGACCCGGCCCCCATCGCGGCGGTGTGCGAACGCCACCCCGACCTGGCCGTCGTCCTCGCCCACGGCGGACGGCCCGACCACACCCGGACGGCGCTCGACATCGTCCGCGAGTTCCCCAACGCCTGGCTGGACCTCTCCTCCTGCCCCCCCAAGCGGCTTCGCCATTACTTTGGGGACCTCGAGGCGCTGGCGCCCCGCGCGCTATGGGGCTCGGACTGGCCGGGGCCCGGCGTCCCCGGGATGGGATCCAACGTGGAGGCGTTCCTCGCCCTCGGGCTCTCCGCAGGCGCCAACCGGCTTATCCTGCACGACAACGCCGTGCGACTACTCTCCGGCGAATGACCTCTCCGACGCCCGCCGAGGTCACAGATTGCGCAGATTCCACAGATTCGGACCGCGTGTTCATCTGCGAAATCTGCGTGATCTGTGGCCGGGTGGGCGCCGAAAATAGCCGATTCCCAGGAAAGGTCCTGTAATAGACTCTAGGCCGGAAGCGACTGCAGCCACTCCAGCAAGGTGCGATGGAAACGCACCGGGTCCTCGAGCATCAGCATGTGGCCGCGGCCGGGGAAGAGTTCGATGCGGGCGCCGGGGATGGTGGCGGCAAGGAGCTCGCTCGGGGGTGTCCCCATCGTCTCGTCGGCGGAGCCCACCACGACGAGTGTGGGAGCCGCGACCTTCTTGAGGTGGGGCCGGAGGTCGCGCCGCTCGGCGAGGGCAAGGAGGGTCCGCTCCACCGCCTCGGGCTTGGCGCGCTCGAACCAGGCCCGGACGTCGCGGGCGAGGCCGGGGCGCTCCTTCTGGGTGCGGGTAGGGAGGAGCCGCGGAAACATGGCGTCGGCCAGGGGGGCGGTCCCCTTCTTCGCGACCTTGGCGGCGAGTTCGAGGCGCCCCTGCTTGTTCTCCGGCGTGTCCGGCTCGGCACGCGTGGCCGCAAGCACCAGGCCCGCAAGGCGCTCCGGCTCGAGGTCGGCCATCTCGAGGGCAACGTAGCCCCCCATGCTGAAGCCGACCACGGCGAAGCGCTTGAGGCCGAGCCGGTCGGCGAGGGCGAGGACGTCGCGGGCGGTCTCCCGCATCGAGCGGGGGTTCTCGGGGACCGCGGTGTCGCCGTAGCCTGGGAGGTCCACCGCGACGGGGCGGAAGCCGGTGTGGGCGAGGCGCGGGAAGAGGTCGTCCCAGAGGTGGCGGTCGAAGGGGAAGCCGTGCAGCAGGATGACCGGGAGGCCTCCGATGGGGCCGCGGATGTCGTGGGCGAGCGGGAGGGGCTTGGTCGTCATGTCGTCACCTAGTTGAACCTCGGCGGCCGCTTCTCTAGGAAGGCCGTCACACCTTCGGCGAAATCACGCGTGCCGGCCGCGGCGGCGATGAGGCCGCGCTCCATGTCGAGCTGGGCGGCGAAGTTGCTGGCGGCCTGCGCCTCGAGGAGCCGCTTGGTGGACTCGCGGCTCATGCGGGACCACGTGCCCCACGTCCGCGCCACCTCGAGGGCGCGCGGCACAAGACGGTCGGGTTCGACGATCTCGTCGAGGAGACCCGTGCGCTTGGCCTCCTCGGCGCCCATGACCTCGTTCCCGTAGAAGAAGCGGCGCGTGCGCTGCTCGCCGATGAGGCGCGGGAGAAGC
>DATDQC010000060.1:0-3066 GCA_035292455.1 Thermoplasmatota archaeon | reverse complement strand
AGATTGCGCAGATTTCATAGATTACGACATCGCAGGGAATCTGTGAAATCTGCGCAATCTGTGGCCAGGCGGGGGGCGGTGCGATGACTGCGGGCTTTGGGTGCAACGCCCCGGGGGCCGCCTCTACTCGCGCCGCCCCTTCCACGCCTCGCTCCACAAGATCATGACCACGGTCCACACCGCCATGATGACCCCCGCGACGAACAGGAACGGCCCCAGGCGCGCGCCCGGCTCGGGGCCGGCGTAGACGATGCCGAGCCCGACAAGGAGCCCCGCCAGGAGGACGGTGAAGCTGGTCTTGAGGACGCCGCGCCCCTGGGCCTGCTTGATGCCCTCCATCCCGGCCACGTCGATGCGGAGACTGAGCTCGTTGCGCTCGACCTTGCGGATGAGGGTGTTGAGGGTGTGCGGGAAGTTACGCAGGAACCGCAGCATCTCGCTCACCGTCTCCTCCACCATCTCCTTCTGCTTCTTGGGGTTGGAGACGTTCTTCCACAGGATCTCGGCGGCGAAGGGCTCCAAAACCTCGACGAGCTCGAAGTCGGGGTCGAGGGTGCGGCAGAACCCCTCGAACTGGAAGAGCGACCGGCTGATGAGGACGAAGTCGGGCGGCAGCAGCATGTGGTGCTGCTTGGAGATGTTGAGGATGAGATCCATGAGCCGGGGGTCGGCGACCGAGACGCTCTCGCGCTCCACGAAGTCGAGGATCTTCTCGACGTCGGTGGTGAACCGTTTCGCGTCGTACTCGCCGCGCTGCTCGCAGAGGTCCACGATGGCCTCCGAGGTCCCCTCGACGTCCCCCTTGGCAATACCGGTGATCATCCGCAGGATGGCCTTGGCGCGCCGCTCGGTGACGACGCCGACGGCGCCGAAGTCCAGAAACGCCACCCGGTCCGGCGGGAGGATGAGGAGGTTGCCGGGGCTGGGGTCGGCATGGAAGAAGCGGTCGAGGAAGATCTGCCTGGCCATCGAGAGGGTCACGGTGCGCGCCACCTTCTTGAGGTCCATCCCGGCAAGGCGCGGGTCGTCGAGGCGGGTGAACTTGACCCCCTCGAGGTACTCCATGACGAGGACGCGCCGGCTGCACAGGTCCGACAGCGCGTGGGGGATGTGCACTGCCGGCTCGTGCCGGAGGTTGTGGGCGACGCGCTCCATGTTCTTCCTTTCGTAGCCGTAGTCGAACTCGCGCTCCAGCATGAGCCGAAGCTCGGCGAGGTGGCCGGTGGGCTGCCAGATGCGGCTCCTGGCGAAGGTCTTCTCGATGAAGGTGACGAAGCCTTGCAGGATGTCGAAGTCGAGGCGCATCGCCTCCTCGATGCCGACGTGCTGGACCTTGACCGCGACCCGGGTGCCGTCCTTCAAAGTGGCGCGGTGGACCTGGCCGATGGAGGCGGAGGCGATGGCCTGCGGCTCGAAGGTGGCGAAGAGCTCCTCGACCTCGCGGCCCAAATCCTCGCGCACCACGCGGCGCACCTCGGGGAAGGGGCTCGGCGCGGTGTTGTCGTAGAGCTTGCGGAACTCCTCGACGTAGGGCTGGGGGACGAGGTCGGGGCGGGTCGCGAGGAGCTGCCCGATCTTGATGAAGGTCGGCCCGAGCTCTTCGAGGATGGCGCGCAGCCGGGCCGGGGCCTCGGCGCGGAGAACGCCGTCCGCCTGCGCCGGCCGGGTCATTCCCCTGAGCAGGCTCCAGAAGTCGTTGCGGACCAGGATGTTGAGGATCTCGTTGAAGCGGGCGAGGCGGCTGCGGGGGACGGCCTGCTCCAGCGTTGGCATCGGAGGCGGCCAGTGCGAGGGGGCCCTTGGACGTTGCGCCTGGCCTTCCCGGCTTCCCTACTTGCCTTCCGGGGTCCCTTTGGCCTTGTCGAGGCGCTTGAGGTCGCGGCGGTACTTGCCGTAGTTGTCCTCGGGGCTGAACTTGGCCGGCTTGGGGGAGATGGCCTTGGCGCTGCAGTGCGGGCAAGCCTCCGCCAGGGTGTAGGCCTTGCAGGAAGTGCAGCGGTGCAGCGGGCCGCTCAAGGCTTGCTCTCCAACTCCCGGTGGAACGAGCCGCGGCCGCCCGCCTTCACCAGAATCTGGATGGCGCGGTCGGCGGCCTTGTTCAGTTCCTGCTCGGCGATCTTGAAGTCGGGGGCCTGGACGTGGATGCGGTAGTGGGGCGGCCCGATGTAGGTGACCTCGATGGCGACATCCTCGAACTCCCCCTTCTCGGCCGCCTTGAGGGCCTTCTGGATGTGCTTGACGCCGTCGGGGGCGGAGGTCTGGAGGTCCACGAAGCCGGAGACGTCCACGGTGGCGAGCTCGATGTTCTCCTTGGCGAACTCGATGAA
Source organism: Thermoplasmatota archaeon (assembly GCA_035292455.1). GTDB lineage: Archaea > Thermoplasmatota > E2 > JACPAO01 > JAHFTW01 > DATDQC01. Next base: position 739 of record DATDQC010000060.1, on the reverse strand, counting down.
GGGCTTGACCCAGGGGCCGGTCAGGCCCTCCTGGGCGAAGAGCTCCTCGCCCCCGTTGGCCGCCTCCTGGAACGCCTGCCAGACGGAGCCGAAGACGCCCACCAGTTCCTTCCCGAACTGCCCGAGAAGCTTCTCGACCGTGGTCTTCTGGCGCTCGGCGAGGACCTTGAGCAGGTTGTCCGCCTTCTGCTCGTTCTTCCACTCGTGGATGGCCTCGCGGCGCTGGTGGTCGTTCACCGCCTTGAGGCTGAGGTCCACGTGCCCCTTGCGGGCGTCGACACCCTGGACCTTGCAGACGACGCGCTGCTGCTCGCGGACGTAGTCGCGGATGCGCTTGACCCAGCCGGGGGCGACCTCGCGGATGTGGACGAAGCCCTCCTTGCCGGGGTACTCCTCGAGGGTCACCAGGGCGCCGAAGTTCTGCACCTCGCGCACCGTGCCGACGACGAGTTCGCCCTCCTCGGGGAAGGGGTTCAGCTTGGCCACGGGCTTCGGCCAGGGGCCTCCTGGTTATCAGGGTTGGGGGAACAAGAGGGACCTGCAATCCCGTCCTCCTTGGACTCCGCCCCAAAGGGGTGGCCGGCGCGTCGGTGACCCTGCGAAGGCAGCCAAGGTCAACGGTAGATGGAGGAGCGGTGCCCGAAGCGCACGAAACGGACGGTGCCCCCTTCGACCTCGAAGATCCCGCGGTACTGGCCGACGCGGAGCCGCCAACGGCCGGCCTGCCCCTCCATGGCCC
>DATDQC010000059.1:0-2906 GCA_035292455.1 Thermoplasmatota archaeon | reverse complement strand
GAAGGCGAGGACGTTGTTGATCTGGTTGGGGTAGTCGCTGCGGCCGGTCGCCATGACGGCCACCGAGTCGCCGGCCTCCTCGGGCGTGATCTCGGGGTCGGGGTTGGCCATGGCGAAGATGACGGGGTGCTTGGCCATGGTGAGGACGTCCTTGCGCTTCAGGAGCCCCTTGGCGGAGAGGCCCACGAAGACGTCGGCCCCCTTGAGGGCGTCCTGCAGCGTCCCCTTGACGCCGCGCGGGTTGGTGAGGCGGGCGTACTCCTGCTTCTCCGGATTGAGGTCGGCGCGCCCCGAATACACCACGCCCTTGGAGTCGCACCCCACGATGTCCTTCGCCCCCGCCGCGAGGAGGATCTTGGTGCAGGCGGTCCCCGAGGCGCCGACGCCGGACACGACGATCTTGACCTTGGCGAGCTCCTTCTTGACGATCTTGAGGGCGTTGGTCATCGCGGCGAGCATCACGATGGCGGTGCCGTGCTGGTCGTCGTGGAAGACCGGGATGTCGATCTCCTTCTTGAGGCGCCGCTCGATCTCGAAGCACTTGGGGGCGGCGATGTCCTCGAGGTTGATGCCGCCGAAGGTGGGGGCGATGGCCTTGACGAAGTTGACGATGCCGTCCACGTCGTGCAGGTCGATGCAGATCGGGAAGGCGTCGACACCGCCGAACTCCTTGAAGAGCTGCGCCTTCCCCTCCATGACCGGCATGGCCGCCTCGGGGCCGAGGTTGCCGATGCCGAGGATGGCGCTGCCGTCCGAGACGACGGCCACCGTGTTCTTGCGGATGGTGAGGTTGAACGACGCCGACTTGTCCTTGGCGATGGCCCAGCAGACGCGGGCGACACCGGGGGTGTAGGCGATGGAGAGGTCGTCGCGGGTCTTGAGGGGAATCTTGGAGTGGACGGTGATCTTCCCCCCAAGATGGGCGAGGAAGACGCGGTCGGAGACCGCCGTGACGGCGACCCCCTCCATGTGGTCGAGGGCGTGGCGGACCTTCTCGGCGTGCTCCTCGGAGGCGCAGTCCACCGTGATGTCGCGGATGAGGGACGTGCCGCCCGACTCGGTCCGGACCATGTCCACCGCGCCGATGGAGCCCCCCTCCTCGCCGATGCGGGTGAGGATGCGCCCGAGCATGCCGGGCTTGTTGTCGATGCGGATGCGCATCGTGATGGAGTAGGAGGCGGACAGGTGGGCCATGCCGCCAGCGGCAGAGGGGTGGGGGTCTTGAAGGCGCGGGATGGAGGAGACGCCTTCTCAGGGGGGGAGGCCCTTCGCAGGCCGCCCGACCGGCATTTGCTGGCTGAGGCAGTGGATGGCCCCCATCCCCCACACCAGGTCGGCGCACGGCAGCGGCACCACGGGTCGGTCGGTGAAGCAGGCCTGGAGCCGCTTCTTGGCCACCACGTCGGAGCGCCCTCCGAAGACCGGCAGCAGGACGGCGCCGTTGGTGACGAGGAAGTTGGCGTGGCTCGCCGGCAGGGGCTTCCCTTCGTCGGTGAGGATGTCCTCGGGCATGGGGAGTTCGACGACCTTGAGGCGGCGGCCCGCGGCGTCGCCCATGCGGCCGAGCCGCTCGGCGTTCTCCCGCAGCGGGAGGTGGTTGGGGTGGCCCTTGTCCGCCTCCACCGCCGCCGCCACGATGCCAGGCGCCACGAAGCGGGCGATGTCGTCGATGTGGCCGTCGGTGTCGTCCCCCTCGATGCCGGCGCCGAGCCACAGGATCTTGCGCACACCGAGGTACTCCATGAGGTGGATCTCGATGTCGGCCCGCGTCATGTCCGGGTTCCGGTTGGTGTGGAGGAGGCACTGTTCCGTGGTGAGGAGGGTGCCCTCGCCGTCCACGTCGAGGGAGCCCCCCTCAAGCACCATGCCGATCCGGGCCGGGGGGGCCGCGACGGCCTTCCCGAGCTGCGGCACGACGCGGCGGTCCTTGAGGAGGGAATCGTACTTGTTGCCCCAGGCGTTGAAGTCCCACACCGTGGCCATGCGGTCGCGCCCCCACTTGGCGTCGCGCACGAGGTAGATGGGACCGTAGTCGCGGATCCAGGAGTCCTGGTGGTCCACGGCGTGGAACCGGACGTTCTTGACCTTGGCGCGCCGAAGCGTGCTGCGGGCCTCACCCGCTAGATCCGGGTGGACGACCAGGTCCACCCTCTGGTGCGGGGTGACGTGCCGCATCGCCTCGACGAAGGTGGCGCGGGCCTTCTCGACGCGGTCCGGCCAGGTGAGGGGGTCGCGCGGCCACACCAGCCACACCGACTCCTGCTCCTCCCACTCCGCCGGCATCCGGAAGCCGAGTTGGCGCGGGGTGGGGGAGGGGCCGCGGAGTCCTGTCAACGGTTGCGGCGACTTGGGGTTGTGGGATAAGACTTGGGTCGGTTGTTCCCGCACCGGCTCCGTGTGGGCAATCCGCAGATTGCGGGTTGGACCGCGAGGCGAATCCGAGGGCGCCGTGGCGACGTCAATCTGCGTAATCTGCACAATCTGCGGATTCGTGGATGCCGAAGAGTTCCTCCGACCTGGCGACAGAGCCAAGACGGAGGCCCCGAATCCGCAACCATGCCCTACGACGAAGGCCTCGCGGAGCGGGTGCGCGACCTCCTTCCCAAGTTGAAGGAGAAGAAGATGTTCGGGGGTGTTGCCTGGATGGAGCGCGGCAACATGGTCGTGGGCGTGATGGGGGACGAGCTCCTGGCCCGGGTCGACCCCGCGGAGGTGCCGAAGCTCCTCAAGATGGACGGTGTCGGCCACTTCACCATGGGCGGCAAGATGCCGCCCTCCAACAAGGGCTGGCTGGCCGTGGCGCAGGAGGCGGTGGCGGAGGACCCGGAGCTCCGGGACTGGGTCGAGCGCTGCCGGAAGTTCACGAGGACGCTGCCGGCGAAGTGAGCGTTCGATGAAAGGCTAGG
>DATDQC010000058.1:0-3070 GCA_035292455.1 Thermoplasmatota archaeon | reverse complement strand
CGGGACGTAGGCGGGGACCCCCTCGTCCACGAGGAGGAGGCCGTGGCGGTCCATGCGGGCGTCGATGCGCGGGAGGACAGTGTCGTTGAAGGCGAGGGCGAGGTCCACGTGGGCGGGCGGGACGAGGTGCCCCTCCGGTGTCAGGCGGACCGTGAAAGTGGTGTCGCCGCCGCGGATGCGGCTTGGAAAGTCGCGCTGTGTCGTCGGCCGGTAGCCCGACGCCGCGAGGGCGCGGGCGAAGGTCTCCCCGCCCGCCTCGAGCCCTTCGCCGGCCGTTCCGGCAATCAACCAGGCAACGCCATGGCGGTCCACGACGGGCTTGAGTAAGCCAAAGGGGAAGAACGCTTGGGTGGCCTCAGGAGAAGCGATTGGATGCATGGGGTCCGTGGGGGCACTCTCAAAGCGGGAGCCCGGCATGCGAGGCGGGGAAAACCATGCCCGACCTCCTTCCGGAAATCCCGCCCCAGCGCGCCGACCTCCGCGACCGCTTCCAGAGGCTGCGGGACGCCCTCGACCGCGCCGTCCCTTCCAAGGCCCTGGATTCCAACCTGATGGTCGCGACCTGGAACCTGCGCGCCTTCGGCGACCTGAACAAGGACCTCGAGGCGGCGCCCGGCTCAAGCCCGAAGCGGGACCTGTTCTCCCTCCTGTGCATCGCCGAGGTGGTGCGGCGCTTCGACGTCGTCGCCGTCCAGGAGGCCAAGGGAAAGCTCACCGCGCTCCGCCGGCTCGCCAAGACGCTGGGCCCGGAGTGGGGCCTGCTCCTCACCGACGTCACGAAGGGGGTCAAGGGCAACGACGAGCGCTTCGCCTTCCTCTTCGACACCCGCAAGGTCCGCCCGTCCGGGCTGGCCTGCGAGCTCGTGGTGCCCCCGGAGAAGGAGAAGGACGGCTCCATCGCCCCCGACGGCCTGGCGCGGCAGTTCGACCGCACCCCCTACGCCGCGAGCTTCGTGTGCGACGGCAAGACCTTCATCCTCGTCACCGTCCACATCCGCTACGGCAAGCCCGAGGAGCGCATCCCGGAGCTGCGGGAGATCGCCCTCTGGCTCTCCGAGTGGGCCAAGGACATGAACTCCTGGGACCACAACCTCATCGTCCTGGGGGACTTCAACATCGACCGCCAGGGCGACCCCCGCTACCAGGCCTTCACCTCGACGGGCCTCGAGCCCTGCCCCGACCACGTCGGGCTGCCGCGCACCATCTTCGACGACCCGCAGAAGCCCTCCTCGAGGAAGTTCTTCGACCAGGTCGCCTGGTTCCGGGGCCAGGGCGGCGCGCCGGTGCTGTCGCTCGGCTACCGGGCCGGCGGCTCCTTCGATTTCGTGCCACCCCTTGCCGCGGGGATGACGAAGGAGGAGATCTCGTGGAAGGTCTCCGACCACTACCCCCTGTGGGTCGAGTTCACCACGAAGTAGGCCGGCGCACCGGCGCCTTCATATCCGAGAGGTTTGTCCGCCGGCCTGCCAGGCCCCCGGCGCCTTCCTGGAAAGCGCCGAGGTCCGCACCTCAAAGCGGGGTAGGGTAGCCAGGAGATCCCGACGGGCTCATAACCCGTAGATCGGTCGTTCAAATCGACCCCCCGCTATACATAGGGAACCTTCCGCTTTGAACGTCAGCAGCAGGTTTTGAAAGAGTAGCTACACGACCGAGGGGTCGTGTCCCTTGGAAGCCGGGCGGGTTGCGTCCTGCAGTTCGAGGCGGGTAAGTTCGCGCTTCCACTCCTCTTCGGAGATTTTCCCTTCGCGGAACTGGCGTGTCAACTGGCCCATCTTGACCTCCATGGTCGCGTAGGTCGCTGATGCCCCTGGGATGATGTCCCGCTGCTCCAGACGGTCCTTGAGGCGCGGCTGGTCGTAGTGCAGGTCGAAGATCTTCTGGGTGATGCCCAGCTGCTCTCTCGCCAGCTTGCGGTCCTTCCTCGCCATGTGGGTCCCCGTGCTCTTGCGCAAGACGTGGGTTGTCACCGGCTTCTTCAAACCCGCGAGCGCTGCCAAGTCCTTCAGCGCCTTCAGCAGGCTCTGGTAGGTCAGGATTCCCCGTTCGGCTTGCATGATGGGTGTCTCCGGCCCGCTCCAACGACTTTCGCGCCGCAGTTCCGACTCCCATGTTCGGAGTCGTTCCACGCAGCGGTCTGTCAGCACCACTTGAAGGAAATCCCCCGTCTCGATGTTCTTTACGTCCCAGAATGTGTAAACGCCCTTCTCGTAGTCGATGTTCTTGAAGGTCGCCTGGGGGCTGAGGATGCTCTTCGAGCGCCCCGCCGTTGACATCGCGATCTCCAGGTAGGTGACTACGGCGCCTCGGTTCAGGACGCCCATCCATTTGCGATTGGCAACCTGCGCCAACATGCCGTCGTAGTCCTCCACGTCCAGGACCTCCACTTGTCTGGGGGTCTGCCTGAACCCGGACTTCATGCGCAGCCCTTCTCCCGGCTTCTTTTTGTCCCCGAAGAGGGCGCCCATTAAGGCGTTCCATTCCTTGACTAGATTGTAGGCGTAGTTCTCCGACATCTTGTCCTGCTCGACCTTGGCGCCGTAATAGTCGCGCAGACCCCTCAACGTTTCCTGGTCCACATTCGAAAGGTCCCTGCCCTTCTGGCGGAGATCTTCCAAGATGCGGCCAAGGACGTATGCCTTCTCGGTGCGAGTTGTTGGGCGCAGGGGAATCCTTGCGGCGTAGTCCGCCACCGCCAACGTTGCGGCTTCGCTTGGAGTGAGGCCCGCGTAGCGATTTCGGTCCACGGTTTCTACCACGGCGGCTGGCCGAGGTTGGTAGGTGCCAAAATCGGACTGCCTCTTCGGTCTGGCCATTGCTCATGCCACCTCCTGTGGCAGGCCTTTCGTCCACGGCCCGGTGATGGCATTGTTCGTATTGAGAGCTTGGAGGAGGTCGTCGAACGCCTGGTTCACGTGGCGGGCGCCGAGGCGGGGAATCGCTCGGGCGCACCCCTGCGCATGGCGAGCATCCACTTCCGCGCCATAGTCGTGAAGGACGCGCTCAAGGACAGTCTACATGCCGCCGTCGCGACCCGCTGCACCGCTGGCCCCGTTAGATGGGCTCCGCATGG
>DATDQC010000057.1:0-11860 GCA_035292455.1 Thermoplasmatota archaeon | reverse complement strand
GGCAGCGGCGGGACCAGTCCGAGGGCCATGAGGTCCTGGACGTAGCGGAAGGTGCGCGGTTTGAGGAACTCGTCGAAGTAGTCGCCCCAGCCCGAGCCCTTGCCACCGAAGCGCTTCCCGAAGTCCAGGAAGAGCCGGGTCCGGCCGTCGTCGAGGAGGAAGGCGTTGCCGCCAATCTCCCCCACGCCGCCGTAGCCGGTGAGTGTCGCTCCCATGGACGGCGGGCGAGCGCCGCGCCGCACTTGAAGGCGGTGGGCCGCGACCCGCCCGCACGCTACGCCTTCCCGTCCGATTTGCAACATTTTGAAAGTTGTTTTTGACGGGAAGCCTTGTCCCCCCCGAAAACAAGCCTTACCTGATGAGCGACCCACGAAACCCCCACCGCCGCACGATGAACGCCCCACCCCCTCCCGCCTCCTGTCTTCGGCTCTTCGTCCTTGGAGGGGCCCTCCTGCTCCTTGGAGCGGGCGTCGCCGTGGCCTCCCCCGCCGGCGACCCTTTCTTCCCCGAACGGAGACAGGCCGCACGGGAACTCCTCCTGCTGTTTGCCAACGTGGGAAGCACCCTCGCCATGGCCGGCATGGTGGCCCGCAACGGCCGGCTCGCCATCGGTGGTTCCGCGGTGGTCCTCGCCGGTTGCTTCATGATGGCGCGCCAGGCCTGGTTCCTGACGCCGGTCGCCGCGCTGATCCTGTTTGGCGCGGTCGCCTGGCACGCGGCGCAACCTCGGCCGCCCCCGTCGCTCCCCGAGCCCGGCGCGGGGATGGCGCCCTTCCCACGCCAAGGTCCTTGAGGCGCGGCGCCCCTTCCAAGGCATGGACTGGCAAGGCAAGCCGGTGCCGCTCGCCGCCGACGGGCTCCCCGAGCCCCTGACGTGGCGTCCGGTGTTCCAACTGAAGGCCCTGCTCCTCGGCGTCCTCCTGGACCTTGCCATCGAGGTCCTGCTGCAGCAGATGGGGCGCCAGCCCTTCACGGGGGCCTCCCTGGTACGCGCCGCCCTGGTCGGCATCGCTCTCGGCGTCGCCGTGCCCTCCCTTGGCCGCCTGCTTGGCGTGGTGTGGGCCAACCGCGCCATCCGCAAGGCGCGGGCCGGCAACTCACGGGGGACGGCCGGAGGGGAGGGGCGACCATGACGCGCACGCTTCTTGCAGCCCTGCTTGCGGTGGCGGGGGCGCTCACCGCCATCGCCACGCTCGCCCCACCGGCCTCCGCCGCGGTGGATGGCCCCTGCACCATCACCATCGATGGCCAGGACGTCTCCCAGTCGAACGCGGCGATCCGGGTTGGACCGGACGAAAACCTCGCCTACGTCCTCGACGCCGAGACCCCCATCCGCTCGTGGCGCGTCGTCGCCCACTACGGGCCGCTCGACATCCCCGTCGCGTCGCAGACTTTCGCGGAGGGAGGCGGCCTGACCCACTACGACGGCACCTTCTCGTTCGAGAGCCTGCGTCGGTACGGCACCGGCATCTACGAGGTGTCCGGCGACGCCACCCTTGAGGACGGCAGGACCTGCCGCGTCGGGCTCGACGTCAAGCTCACCGGCTCGGTCTTCTCCACGCCGGTCGGAATCGCCGCCGTCGTCGGCGCCGTGGTGGGAGGCGGCGGCCTGCTGTGGATCCTCATCCGGACGGTCCTCGACGCCAAGGACGTGCGCGACCAGGCCAAGGAGTTCATCGAGAACGCGCGCCGCACCGGGGGCAGAGCCGCAGCGGCCACCGCTCCGGCCGTCGCCGTGAAGCCGTCGCCCCCTCCGACCGATGCCGAGCCTGCGCCGCAGGACGGTACGGAGTGGGACGACGAGGTCAGCCGAAGGTGACCCGGCCCAAGACCTAAACCCCCTCCCCGCTTCGCCAAGCCGTGAACGTCCAGGCGGTCCTCTTCGACCTCGACAACACCCTGGTGGACTTTCTCCGCATGAAGCGCACCGCCTCCGACGCCGCGGCGCGCGCCATGGTGGCGGCCGGAGCCGACTTCCCCTTCTCCGCCGACGAGGCGGGCGACATCCTGTTCGGGGAGTACCTTGGCGACATCGAGGGGGACGGGGTCTTCGCGCGCTTCCTGGAGAAGCACCACCGCCAGAAGATCGCCTTGAGCCAGCACCACGTGGACCGCATCACCGCCGCCGCGGTCAACGCCTACCTCCGGGCCAAGACGCTCCACACCGAACCCTATCCGGGCATCCGCCGGACGCTGCTGGAGCTGGCGCGCCGCGGGCTACGGCTCGGGGTGGTGACCGACGCGCCGCGGTTCAAGGCGTACCAACGCCTCGACGCCGCCGGCCTGGTGGACCTCTTCGACACCGTCGTGACCCTCACCGACCACGGCAGCCGCAAGCCCGACGGCCGCCCGTTCCGGGAAGCCCTCGAACAGCTTGGCCTTCCGCCCGGCGCCGTCGTCATGGTGGGGGATTGGCCGGAGCGCGACCTTGCGGGAGCCAAGGCGGCCGGCCTCCGCACCGCCTGGGCAAGCTGGGGACGCCCGCACGGCGAGGCGCCGCCGGAGGCGGACTGGGTCCTCAAGGGCGCCGAAGACCTCATCCGGCTCCTGCCGCTCCCCGCCTCCCGGTAGCCATGGCCGAGGCCGCGACGTTGGAGGAGAGGGCGCGGGGCGACGGCGTCCTGGAGCGTTTCCTTCTGCTCGCCTTCGGCACGGCGTGGGACCACCGCCGGGAGCGCGGGGAGGCGACCGCCCTGGCGGGCGCGCTTCTCCTGGAACTCCTTCGGGGCGGGAACCTGGCGGTCCAGCATGGCGCCTTCCACCTCAAGGACGAACCCGCCGACCCCACCCTCGCCGCTGTCGCCAAGGAGCTTGGGCGCATCGGGCCCTGCCCGACCAACGAGACGCTCCTGCGGCTGACCCGCAAGGCGCCCGAACTGGTCCAGCCCTGGAAAGACCTCCTCGTCCGCTCCGGCGTCCTCGCCGACGAGCACGGCAAGGTCCTGGGCCTTCTCCGCCGCTCCTCGACCCGGGTCGTGGACGGCGACCGCAAGGCCCGCCTCGAGCAGCGCCTCACCCGGTTTCTTGCGGGCAGCGGCGTCCCCGACACCGACACCCTCCTCCTCTTGGGCCTCCTCGAGGCGTCGGGGACGCTGGAGCGCTTCCTCCCCCGGCCGACCCTCCCGTTCAACCGGCGCCGCATCCAGGGGCTCATCACCGGCCGCGACTCGCTGGGGTACCGCGCCACCGGGGCGCTCCAGGGGCTCGACGAGACGGTGCTCCACGCCATCCTGAAGGATGTCCGGGCGGCGTCGCGCCTTCCCCTTGGATAGATGGGGTCCGCGGCGTCAGTTTCAACCATCGGCGGGGACTCTACCCCGCGTGCTCCGGCGCCCTGTCCTCCTTGAACGGCCGGGGCGCCCCTCGCGCCCATCCCCATCGGCTTATCCATCGCCCCACGGATTCGGTGGCGTGATCATTGACCGGGTGGACGAGGAGTTCCTCCTCTTCTCCCTGCGCCCCAACGGCCGCTGGGCCTCCCGGTGGACCGGCTCCGTGTCGGCCGGGGTGGCCGGGGCCTGGATCCTCGACCTCCTCCTCGAAGGGCGCATCCGCATCCACGACGGGCGCATCGAGCCGCGCGGCAAGAGCAGCCTCGACGACCCCGTGCTGGACTCCATCCTGGACCAGATCCGGGCCGCCCGCCGGCCCCGCAAGGTCGCCACCTGGGTGACCCGCCTGTCGCGCCGCACCGGCCGCCGCACCCTGCAGGTCATGCACCGCCTGGAGGAACGCGGCTTCGTCGAGCGGCACGGCCGCCGCTTCCCGCAGCACTCCCCCGGGGGCCGCCGCGACATCCGCCAGCACCTCCTCGAAGTCATCCAGGGGCGCCAGATTCCCGGCGACGAGACCATCGCCCTCCTGGGGCTCCTGGAGGCCGCCGGGATGACGCGGTTCGTCTTCCGCGGCCACGCCCGCCAGGCGCGCCGGGCCATCGCGCGCCTCGTGGAGGGCCACGAGCGCGTGGCCACGGTGGCCCACGCCGTCCGCCGCCGGCGGTTGCGGCGGTTCTTGCCCCTGGTGTGAGACCGGGCGCGCGACGGTCAGGCCGCCACCGTCTTCTTGGCCGCCCAGCGGGCGATGACGCCGCCGAGGCGCTCCACGCCGACCTCGATCTTGTCGTCGGCGGGGTGGCTGAAGTTGAGGCGCATGGTGTTGAAGCCGACCTTGGGGTCGGGGAAGAACGACTTGCCGGGGACGTAGGCGACCTCGCGCTCGACGGCCTCCTTGAGCATCTCGGTGGTGTTGATGCCGGGCTGGACCGTGGCCCAGGTGAAGAGGCCGCCCCGGCTCTTCGTCCAGTGCGTCCCCTCCGTGGGGAAGTGCTTCGCCATCGCCTTCAGCATGAGGTCGCGCTTGCGGCGGTAGAGGGCGACGATCTCGGGGAGGTGGCGGTCGATGAGGCCGCCGGCGAGGAGGTCGGCCGCCACGAACTGCGTGAAGGCGCTGGTGCAGAGGTCCACCGACTGCTTGGAGATGACGAGCTTGCGGGTCGCCTCGGCGGGAGCGACACTCCAGGCGAGGCGGAAGCCGGGGACGAGGATCTTGCTGAAGGTGCCGAGGTAGATGACGCGCCCCTCGGCCTTGTCCATGGAGTGGATGGTGGGGACCTCCTGGCCTTCGAAGCGGAGCTTGCCGTAGGGGTCGTCCTCGATGACGAGGAGGTCATGCTCGTGGGCCAACTCAAGGATTCGCTTGCGGCGCGGCGCCGAGATGCAGGTCCCGGTCGGGTTGGCGAAGGTCGGCACCAGGTAGAGGGACTTGGGGCGGACACCCTGCCGCTTGAGGCGCGTGAAGACCGCCTCGACGGAGTCGGGGATGATGCCGTCGTCGTCGGAGTCGGCGGCGGCGTACTTGGCGCCGAAGTAGTTGAAGGCCTGCAGGGCGCCGAGGTAGGTCGGGTTCGAGGTGACGATGGTGTCGCCGCGGTCGATGAAGACCCGCCCGAGGAGGTCGAGCCCCTGCTGGCTGCCGTTGGTGATGAGGACGTGGTCGGAGGCGACGTCCATGCCGTCCTTCCGGAGGTGCGCGGCGACCGCCTCCCGCAGCTGCGTGACCCCCTCCGTGGTGCTGTACTGGAGGGCGCTCTTGGCGTGGTCCCTGAGGACGCGCTTGGTGGCCTCCTCGATCTCCTTCACCGGGAAGGTGCCCGGGTTGGGGAGCCCGCCGGCGAAGCTGATGATGTTGGGCTTCTCCGTGAGTTTGAGGAGCTCGCGGATCTCGCTCGCCTTCATGAGCTGGGTCCGGTTGCTCCACAGCGGGCCGAAGTCCATGGGCGTGGAAGCCCAAGGGAGCGAATCATAAAAGGGTTCGGCCGTCGTGGCCTTTCCAAAAACCACGTTCAGCAATTTCGGGCAGTTCTAAACAAGAACGGCTTGAATGCCGTGCAGGCTAAAATCATTCATTTCGAGAAGTCGCCCTGTGCCTGGAGGATGGAACGGCGTCGAAAACGCGGGCCTCGCAGCCGCGGTCACAGCCCGACGAGCCGGATGGCGCCGTAGGCGAGGGCGGCGACCGTGGCGGCGAGCGGGATGGTGATGATCCAGGCCATCACGACGCGCCTGGCAACGCCCCAGCTCACGGCGCTCACGCGTTGCAGGGCGCCGACACCGAGGATGGCCCCGGTGATGGAGTGCGTGGTGGAGACCGGCACGCCGTGCTCCGCCATGAAGTGGAGGCCAAGGGCGCTCGAGGTCTCCGCCACGAAGCCCTGGCTGGTGTCGAGGTGGGTGAGGCGGGTCCCCATGGTGCGGACGATCTTCCAGCCGCCGATGATGGTCCCGAGGCCGATGGCGATACCGCACGCCACGATGACTTCGCGCGGCACCGTGAACTCCGTGGTGACCCCACCGGCCAGAAGCAGCGCCGCGATGACCCCCATGGTCTTCTGGGCGTCGTTGCGGCCGTGCCCGAGGGAGTAGAACGTGGAGCTGCCGACCTGGAGGAAACGGAAGAGGTGCTTGACCTTCCCGGGCGGCGCCTTGTGGAAGATCCAGGCCACGACGGTGCCGAAGGTGAAGGCGAGGCAGAAGCCGATGAACGGGCTGTAGGCGATGAAGAGCACGGTGGCGAAGAGCCCCTTCACGGTCACCGCCCCCTGGTAGATGTTCCACACCAGGAGGGCGGCGGAGCCGGCCCAGGCCCCCAGCAGCAGGCCGGGCAGGATGCGGCTCCGCGACAGGGCGGCGATGGCGGTGCCGAAGACCGCCCCTGCGATGGCTCCGAGGAGGAGGATGTGGCCCGCCTCGCCTGCGTGGTCGAAACTGGAGCGGTCGATGGCGTCCACCCCCGCCGCGGCGAGGCCCGCCCCGATGAGGCCGCCCACCAGGGCGTGGCTTGAGCTGATGGGGATGCCGAGGACGACCGTGATGACGCTCCAGAAGATGGCCCCCAGGAGCGCCGCGATGACCATCGTGATGGTGACCTCGGCGGGGAGGATGATCTTGCCCACGGTGTTGGCGACCTCGAGGCCCCAGAACGCCCCGGCGAAGTTGGCGACACTTGCCAGGATGAGGGCGGCCCACACGGGAAGCGCCCGTGTGGCTACCACCGTCGCGATGCTGTTGGCGGAGTCGTGGAGGCCGTTGTAGAAGTCGAAGAGGAGGGCCACCAGGATGGCGAAGATGAGGAGCGGCTCCAGGCCCAGCCAGTCGACCACGGCGGCACCTACCCGTGCTTGCGGACGATGTCGTTGAGGACGTCCGCGACGTCCTCGCACTTGTCGGTGGCGAACTCGAGGAACTCGTAGACCTCCTTGTGCCGGAGGATCTCGAGGGCGTCGTTGGTGGCAAACAGCCCGGCGAGCGCCTCCCGGAGGATGCGGTCGGCGTCGTTCTCGAGCCGGTGGATCTCGATGCTGTGGGAGCGGATTACCTTGGACATCGAGTTGGGGCGCCGGAGGGCGCGAACGCCCTCCAGGACCTGCTTGACCTGGGCGTCGAGGATGGCGGAGAGCTGCAGCATCGGCTCGGTGGCCTGCGGGAGCTTGCAGAGGGCGATGCGGTTGGCGGCCGCGAAGACGCCGTCCACCACATCGTCGAGGGCGTGCGCGAGGCGGGCGATGTCCTCGCGGTCGATGGGGGTGATGAAGGTGCGGTTGAGGCGGTCGAAGATCTCGTGCCCGATCCCGTCGGCGGCGTTCTCGATGGCCTTGACCTTCTGGCGCTCGGTCTCGAGGTGCTGCCAGTGGGCGAGCATGTGGCGGAAGGCGGCCACCGACTCCTCGGCCTTGACGGCCTGGCTCTCGAGGAGGTCGTAGAAGGCGCGGTCCTGGGGGATGATCCACTCCTTGAAGCCCATGCCAGGCGAGGGCCGCTCTCTTGAGATGACCCTATTCTCTATATTCTATTGCTTACATATACTTGAAGGGGTTCTCGTGAGAATCCGCGGAACCTCACGCCACCCGCCGCCGGCTCCGGGCCAGGAGCCGGACGGCCAGGTTGAGCACCAGGACGCCGGTAATGAGCACCAGCGCGGCCCCCCACGCCTGCTCCACCAGTTTCGGGTAGGCCGATTTGCCGTAGTCGTAGATGAGGTACTGCAGGGTGGCCACCGGCTGCGTCGGGTCGGTGCTGTAGAAGAAGCTGGTGAGGACGGTGAGGAGGAGCGGCGCCGTCTCGCCCGCGATGCGCGCCACCCCGAGGAGGAGGCCGGTGAGGACCGCCCCCCACGCCGCCGGGAGGACGATGCGAAGCGTCGTGACCCAGCGCGGCGCCCCGAGGGCGAGGCTGGCGTCCCGCAGCGACTGCGGCACCGTCCTGAGCGCCTCCTCGGTGGTCCGCGTGACGGTCGGGATCATGAGGATGGCGAGCGCCACCGAGCCGGCCCACGCCGAGAAGCCGTAGCGGGAGACCACGAAGGCGTAGGCGAACAGCCCCGCCGCAATACTCGGGATCCCCGACAGCGCGTCGGTCACGGTGCGGATGACGTCCCCCAGCCGGTTGCGGCCGTACTCGGAGAGGAAGATGCCGGCCAGCATCCCGACGGGGGCGCCGACCAGGGTCGCCAGGCCGACCACGATGCCGGTGCCCACCAAGGCGTGCTGGATGCCTCCGCCGGGGAAGGCGGGTGGCTGGGGCGGCGAGGTGAGGAACTCCATGTCCACCACGCCGTGGCCGCGCTTCCACACCTCCCACAGGACGGAGAAGAGCGGGAAGATGGCGAGGAGCGTGAACGCGAGGCAGACGCCGGCGGCGGTGCGGTTGGCCAGGCGACGGCGGGCGAGGCGGTTCACAGCCGGTCCACCCCCAGGCGGCGCCCGAGCCGGTGCACCACGCCGCGGGCGCCCAGGTTGAAGGCCAGGCTGCAGACCAGCAGGATGAGCCCGAGCGACACCAGCGACGAGTAGTGGAGCGGGCCCGAGGGGTCGCCGAACTCGTTGACGATGACGGAGCTCATGGTGGCGGCGGGGTCAAAAACACTGTGCGGGAAGGCGGCCTGGTTGCCGATGACCATCACGACGGCCATGGTCTCGCCGACGGCGCGCCCGAAGCCCAGGATGACGGCGGCGAGGATGCCGGGGCGGGCGTAGGGAAGGACGACCTTCCAGGTGACCTCCCACGGCGTTGCCCCAAGGGCGAGGGCGGCGTCGCGCTGCGACTGCGGGACGGCGAGGACCATGTCGCGCGAGACCGCGGCGATGATGGGGAGCACCATGACGGCGAGGACGAAGCCGGCGGCAAGGAGCGACGGGCCGAAGGAGGAGCCTCCCGAGAGGTCCGCCACGAACGGGGCCACCAGCGCGGCGCCCCACACGCCGAACACGATGCTGGGGACCGCGGCCAGCAGCTCGACGACGATGCCAAGCGGCGCCGCGACCCAGCGCGGCAGCAGGATGGCGAGCGCCACGGCGGTCCCGAGCGCCACGGGGACCGCAAAGGCGAGTCCGAGCAGGGAGGAGGAGAAGGTGCCGACGAGGTAGGGCGCGGCGCCGAAGCGTTGGCCTGGGGGGTCCCAGGCGTCGGAGACGAGGAAGCCGGGGCCGAACGCGCGGAAGGCCGGCCACGCCTTGTCGGCGAGGACGACGACGATGAGGGCGAAGAGGGCGACCACGCCGAGCGCGAAGGCCCCTGTCACCAGCTTGAACAGCGCGTCGGCCGGGCTGTCGGCCCGCAGCCACCCGGTGGCGACGGAGAGCGGTCCCCGGCGTGCCATCCTACACCTGCAGGCGGCGCTCGCCGGTGGCCATGTAGAGGGACTTCTCGGCGATCTTGCGGGCGTTGTCCGCGATGCGCTCGAGGTGTCGCGCTGCGAGGATGTAGTGGCTGCACGCCGTGATGGTGCGGGCGTCCTCCATCATGTAGGTGACGCACTGACGGAAGATCTGCTCGTCGAAGGCGTCCACCACGTCGTCCTGGGCGGGGACGGGGCGTGCCTTGGCGGCGTCGCGGTCGCGGTACGCCTCGAGGGCCTGGTCGTACATCGCGAGCGCCGCGTCCGCCATCGGCTTGAACGGGATGGGGCGCCGCTCCGTCTCGCGTCCGCAGAGGTCCTGGGCGATCTTGGCGATGTCGTAGCCGTAGCGCCCGACGCGGTCGATGTAGGTGATGATCTTGAGGCTCGCCCCGAGCGTCCGGAGGTCCTGCGCCATGGGCTGGTTGAGGGCCAGGAGGTCGAGGGCGTCGCGCTCGATCTCGACGTCCATGCGGTTGAGGAGCTCCTCGCGCTCGTTGACGCCGCGGGCGACCTTGGGGTCCATCCGGACGAGCGCCTCGACGCCGTCGCTGACGTTCTGGCGCGCCAGGCGCGCCATCTCGAGGACGCGAGTCCGGAGCGTCTCCACCTGGGCATGGAACTGTTTCGTCATTATCCGAACCTCCGGCACCGGCATGCGCTGCCGGAGCAGCGGTCGATGCCGTGCTCGCCAAGCTCGCCCGGCATCAACCGAACCTCCCGGTCACGTAGTCCTCGGTGCGCTGTTCCTTCGGGTTCTCGAACAGCTGCTTGGTGGGCCCGAACTCCACGAGTTCGCCGAGGTAGAAGAATCCCGTGTGGTCGGAGACGCGCGCCGCCTGCTGCATGTTGTGGGTGACCAGGACGATGGTGAGTTCCCGCTTGAGGCTCTGCAGCAGGTCCTCGATCTTGGCGGTCGCGATGGGGTCGAGCGCCGAGCACGGCTCGTCGAGGAGCAGCACCTTGGGCCCCACGGCGAGGGCCCGGGCGATGCAGAGGCGCTGCTGCTGGCCGCCCGAGAGGTCGAGCGCGTCCACGCCGAGGCGGTCCTTGACCTCGTCCCACAGCGCCGCCCGCTCCAGGCTGGTCTTGACCAGTTCGTCCCTCTCGCGGCCCGAGAGCCGGGTGTGGAGGCGCGGGCCGAAGAGGACGTTGTCCCGGATGGACATCGGGAAGGGGTTGGGCTTCTGGAACACCATGCCGACCTGGCGCCGCAGCTCGACGACGTCGGTGCCGTTGCCGTAGATGGAGTGGCCCGCGATGCGGACCTCCCCGTCGGTGCGGACCCCCTTGATGGTGTCGTTCATCCGGTTGAGGGCGCGCAGGAAGGTGGACTTGCCGCAGCCGGAGGGGCCGATGAGGGCGGTGACGGCGCGCTCGGGGATGGTGAGGCTGACCCCCTTGAGGGCGTGCGAGCGTCCGTAGTGGACGTTGAGGCCCTGGACCTCGATGGGGCCCTCCGCCGTCTCCATGCAGAATCGAGGCCGCCCCTGTCGCAACAAGGTTTCCTATAGAGTCGCAATAGGCGAACTCCGGAGGTCCGTCCTCAATAGAATCACGCTTCTCCGCAGGCAGCCCCCAAGTCGCGCCGCCGTCCATGGTCCCGCGAGGAACATGAGGAATCTCATCCCCATCACGATTGCATGCATCGCGGCCCTGCTGGTTGCCGGCTGCTCCGGCCCGACCAGTTCCGGCGGAAGCGGAACCGACAACGGCGTCCCCGTCATCACCGACAGCGAGGGCACGCCCGTCACCTACCCCCCCAACCCCTTCGCGCCCCCCTCGTCCACCACGCAGGTCTTCGGCTCGGGCGCCACCTTCCCCAAGCCGCTCGTCGAGTCGTGGGGCCTCGAATACCACAACCGGGTCGAGAGCTCCGTCCAGGTGAGCTACGCCGGCGGCGGGTCGGGCAAGGGCATCAGCGACGTCACCAAGAAGGACGTCCTGTTCGCCGGCTCCGACGCCCCCATGAGCGTCAACGAGAAGGCCGCCGCCTCCGGCATCCTGCATTTCCCCGAGACCCTTGGGGTCATCGCGGTCGTCTACAACGTCGCCGGGGTCCCCGACGGCCTGAAGCTCGACGGCGAGACCATCGGCAAGATCTACGCCGGCACCATCAAGAAATGGAACGACCCCGCCATCACCGCGCTCAACCCCGGCGTCAGCCTCCCCGACAACTCCATCGCCGTGGCGCGCCGCAGCGACTCGTCGGGCACCACCTTCGCCTACACCGACTTCCTGGCCAAGACCTCCCCGACCTGGTCCGCCAAGGTCGCCTCCTCGGCGACCAAGATGCCCGACTGGACCAAGTCGAGCGCCACCCTCCTGGCCGACAACGGCAACGACGGTGTCGCCGGCCGGGTGAAGCAGACCCCGAACTCCATCGGCTACGTCGAACTCGCCTACGTCAAGTCCCAGGGCCTCAAGGCGGCCCAGGTCAAGAGCCACGACGGCGAGTTTCTCGCCCCCTCCACCGAGGGCGGCTCCAAGGCGGCGGCCGGGGCCTCGTCGGGCCTTCCCGCCCCCGACGGCGACTGGAGCCGCGTCAGCATCGCCGACGCCTCGGGTGCCGGCGCCTACCCCATCAGCACCTTCAGCTACATCCTGGTCTACGACTCGACGGCTGCCTACGGGAGCCGCCTCTCGGGCGTCGACAACCAGATGGCCGCCTTCAAGGCCTGGATGTGGT
>DATDQC010000056.1:0-4469 GCA_035292455.1 Thermoplasmatota archaeon | reverse complement strand
GCCGCTCGTCGTCGCGTTTCAGAAAGGACGCAGCGGCCTTCAATGGAGGCCCCACATAACCCCATCTCCGACGGGGAACACGTGAAGCAGTAGCCAGCGGCTGCACTCGTGCAGCGTCCACGCGGTCGCCTCGTAGGTAGTATGCATGAGATTCGGTTCGTCGAGGACATGCACGAGTCCTAAAGCGTGGCCGAGTTCGTGGATGACGACGCGCTCCTCGTCGGCGCCCTCCCAGTGATAGACCCGGATCTCGTACGTGGTGTGCCAGCGAATCACGTTGCCCGCGGTATCGACAAGGAAGAACTGGTCTGTGTTGAGAAGGCCATACTGGACCACGTCATTGTCCGTCATGACGGGGTCGAGGAATCGGATTGGCAGCACGTCTTCCGCTGGTTCGGCTCGAACGAGCCTCACGCCCAGCAGGTCGATGACTCGCTGGTTGACGAGGCTCCAATCCAGGGTCGAAGCGTTGCCCTCGATGCTGACGCGCAGATCTAGGGGTTCAGCACGGAGGATGGTCTCGTTGTAGAGGAAGCCGGGCCAAAGTTTCCACGGATTCCACGCCCCACTACAGTCTCCGGCCGGCGGCGACGGTGTCGAAGCGTGCAGGGGCCCGTCGGAGAAGGCGCCCCATCCGAAGCTGACGCCGTCCACTGGGGCGTCTTCGGGAGTGAGGTGGGCGTCGTTGGCGGCTGCCCAAAGGATGGCAAGTAGGTAGAGGGCGCCGATTGCCCCGACGACGGGGCCAGTCCAGGCCAGGCGGCTCGACCAAGTCGTTGAGGGCACGCCGAAGGCAGATTCCGGCGCCTATATGGGTTAGGTATAGGTAAGGTAATAGTTCCTAACCCCGCCTTATGGTCCGGCGCCTCTTGCCTAGGCTTGATGCCATCCAAGCAGTACGCGACCTTCGCCCTCCCCAAGACCCTGGTGGCGCGCGTGGACGACTTCGTCGCCGCCAACACATGGGGGTACCGCAGCCGAGCCGAAGTCCTGGCAGCCGCGGTCCGAGAGTTCCTTGAACGCCGCCCGGCAACTCAGGAGCTTTCCCAAAACGCATCTGCCTCCTCACCGAAGCCCCACTCGGAAAGCAAGGCCGCGGGACCTCGGCGATCAAAGTAGGAATGAGGTCCGTGACCAGTTCCGAGAACCCATTCCACGCGTTGAGACGCGGATTCGGGTCGGCCCGCCCGCGAGATTTTCAGCGATTCATTCATCGGTGCGTTGAAAAAGAGCGTTGATGCGATTCGCGCAATCTTTGAGACCACGTATTGCACTTCCGGGCGGCAGAAGCGTCTGCAGCGTTGGGTGGGAAGCCGAGTTTCGCAGCCTACGCACTGCGTCCCACTGAGTGCGATGAGGATGCGATGGAGGGAACACCCCCTTCTCCTCGACCCAAGCAATCACGCCAGAGAGGTTCTTTTTGGAGCAACCACGTTGCCTTGCGGTTCTGTCCCATTGTCGGGTGGTGGTCATGCTTGCTCCGGGGTTGTCTCATGTCGGGTGGCGGCTTCGAGTAGGGCCTTCCAGCGGAAGGAGGCGAGGCTTGGGATGCCGGCGGCTTCCGCGGGCGTCATGCCGAGCGCCGAGTGGTTGCGGACCAGGTTGTAGTGGGCGCGGAAGCCTTCGGCCAGGGCCGCGCATCCGGTGTCGGTGTCGAAGCCGCGCATGACTTTCGTGCGCTCCTTCTCGGTGCCATGCAGGCGCTCGACCATGTTGTTCGACTCACGCGCACGGATGGACGGGACGCGGCGGTGCGGGTTGAAGCCGTGCTGGGCAGCGCCGAGTTCCTTGGCGATGGCGTAGGGGTAGGCTTGCATCCCGTCCGTGAACACTTCGCTCGGGCGGTCGCTGGCGACCTGCTTGGCCTTGCGGAGCGGGGCGCGGGCGTTCTCCATCGACCGGTTGCGGCTGACGTGCGTGGCGAGCAGGAAGCGACTGTCGGCGTCCAAGACGTTCCACAGGTAGGCGGGTTCGCCGTCCACCTTGACGACCGTTTCATCCATGTGCCACCTTGCCCCGGTCTGTGCGCCTTGGGCGTCCATCCACTCGGCTGCGAGGCGCGAATAGTGGACGACCCAGCGGTAGATGGTCATAGGGCTGACCTTCAGCCCGTGGACCTGGCGGAAGTGGTCCGCGACCTTGCGGAGCGACAATCCGCGGAAGTAGAGGTCCAAGGCGAGGGCAATCTTCTCCGGGTCGGCGCGGCGGCGCTGGAAGCCCTCCGCGCCGCTGAACCGGTGCCCACACGCCTTGCACTCATACTTGGAGCCACACCACCAATATTGCCTGGATATCAGTTTGCAAGTTCCTCTGCACACCACTGCTGTTACATCCTGCTCTAAGCGGTAAATGTCTGGGGTTCCGCCTTGGTTTCCCATCTCATTCGCCTCGGAGGTCGCGTCTGGTCGGAAGCCGATTGCTGAATCCAGTGCATTCCGAGCGCGATTGTAAACTCCTCTTGCATGCGACATTTGCTTGGCGGCCATTTGCCGCTCGCGATAGTGGAGGTTCCATCTCGCTACGAGTAAATCCCGCTCGTCCGCGGGTGGTTGCCTTCCGTGCTTCCCCGTGGTTGGGCCCTCTACCGCTCGCCAACCCATGCTCCGGCAACGTTTTCCGCTGCATCTAAACCTCACCCTCGGCGGACAACTTGGCTGACCCAATCAAAGCGGCCACGTGATGTGCTTGGGGCCGCCTTTCTGAACGCCCGACCCGCTTTTCTGAAGAGCCTGGCCGTCGCTTAGCCATTCTCAAACACACCCGCTCGCACCCAGGTTTTTTTATAGAACCGCTGACCATGCCGTAGCCCGATGACGACCACGGTGGGCATCAAGACGCCTGAAGGCATCGTCCTCGCCACCGACCGCCGCGCCACGATGGGCTACTACGTCGCGGACAAGGACGTGGTGAAGATCGAGCCCCTGGACGACGACTCCGCCATCACCATCGCAGGCTCGGTGGCGCAGGCGCAGTCCTACGCCCACATGCTGCGGCTCAACCTGGAGTACACCAAGAACCGGCGCGGCTGGCCGCTCTCCCCCCAGGAGCTCGCCAAACTCGCCGCCTACTCCATCCAGCGCGCCGGGGGCCTCTACGGCCAGTTCATCCTCGCGACGCGCGACCACGGCAGCGGCGCCGGTGTTTCTCACCTCTGGGACGTCGGCGGCGACGGCTCGCTCATCGTGAAGCGCGACTTCACCGTCACCGGCTCGGGTACCGGGCCCGCCATCGGCGTCCTCGAGTCCACCGACTGGACCAAGGTGCAGACCCTGAAGGCCGCCGTCGAGGTGGCCAGCCGCGCCGTCAAGGCGTCGATCCAACGCGACGTCGGATCGGGCAACGGCCTCGTCGTCTACACGCTCCCCAACCAGGGGCCGTACTCGATGCGGGTCTACACGTTCAGCCAAGAGGTCGTTGAGGAGGGGATGAAGGCATGAAGCCCGCCATCGACACCGCCTACCTCCACTTCGACGAGTCGGGGGCGGTCCCCGCCATCAAGTTCGCCCGCATCGCGGTCGGCATGGGGCTCCCCATCATCGCCGCCCGCAGCGACAAGGAGGTCGTGGTCTGCACCGTGAACCGCGACGGCGCGCCGCTCTACACCGGCGCCGACAAGACCATCCGGGTCTCCAAGGACTGCGTCGTCCTCGTCACCGGCCACGGCGGCGACACCAACCAGGTCCGGCAGCTCCTGCGGGACCTCGCGGTGAACCACAAGTTCGTCCTCGGCAGCGAGGTCTCCCCCAAGGAGGTCAGCCTCGCCCTCTCCGACTACCTGCACGAGCTTGGCATGAGCTACCGGCGCCCCCTCGGCGTCGGCATCATCGTCGCCGGCTTCGACCAGGGCGGCACGGCGCCCGCCATCTACCACTGCGACGTGGACGGCAACGCCACCGACCGCAACGGCATCTCGCTCGGGAAGAACGCCGGCGAGGCCGAGCACGCCCTCGCCGACGGGATGAAGGCCAAGGGCAAGAAGCTCGAGGAGATCGTGCGCGCCGCCGCGGAGGCGACGGTGCGGGGGATGAAGGAGTCCAACGTCGACATGAAGGGCCAGGAGTTCCGCATCGACATCGAGGCCCTGCGGCCGCGCCGGTCGTAGTCCGTCCCGGCCCCCGCCTCACGCCCTCGACCTCCACCGGCTCCAGTCGAAACCGACCTGTTCATAAAGGGCGGCCAGCCTTCAAGAGAACGGGATGCACATGCAGGAAGGCATCGGCCGCAACGGTTACCGTGTCCTCTCCGGGGTCTTCTTTGGCCTCGGCCTCCTTGGGCTGGGCTCGACGCTCTACGCTTTCCCGCCGAGCCCCGACCTCTTCGACTGGCTCGGCTTCAGCCTGAGCCTGGTCGCGTTCGCCGTCCTCTTCGGGCTCATCCTCGTCGTCCTCCAGAAGCCGCTCGGCGCCCGTCCCATGACGGTGAAGCCCGTGGCCGACACGGCCACCGCCAAGCCGCCGGCCGCCGCCCCG
>DATDQC010000055.1:0-13664 GCA_035292455.1 Thermoplasmatota archaeon | reverse complement strand
CGCGCCAGCACCTCGCGGGCGAGCCGGACCAGCCGGGGCTCGGCCGCCTCCACGCGAAGTTCACCTCCCTTGCGGCGCAGCCGCACCAGCCCGCGCTCTGCAAGGTCATGGGAGGTCCGGTAGCCTTGGGCGTAGGAGAGCCCGGCCTGGTCGTTGAGGTCCCGGAGGCGGCGCGTCCGGCCAAGGGCTGCGAGAATCTCCAGGTAGAGGGCGGCGGATGGCACTGTCAACAAAATGAGAAGTTAAAATCAAAACCTTTTCGATAATGTTGATTAAGTAAACTTTTTACAAAAACTATCTGGGAGAGACGCCTTGCCGAGCCACTTGACAACGCCGAACCAATGGGAATCGGTTATAATCCCATGCCGGACTTCTCGCCCCGCAGCCCGGCCACCGGGAGTCTGACGACCATGAACAAGACGAACGCCATCCTGCTCACCTTCGCGATGCTCGCGGCCGGCCTGGCCCTCACGCCGACCACGCTCGCGGTCCACGGCACCGGCCTCCCCGACGTCCGCTTCCGGCAGTACGCCGACTTCAACTCCGACCCCACCAACCCGACCGGGTGCAATTTCGCCCCCGGCTGTGTCTATGGCATCGGCACCAGCCTCGTCATCGAGGTCCAGGACAACGGCCAAACCGGTGACACGGTCTCCGTCACCGTCACCTCGGCCCCCCTCGACACCAGCACGGGCGAGGTGATCACCCTGCGGCGCCTCACGCCCAACAACCAGCCCACCACGACCGCCAACTCCTTCTTCGGCACGGTCGGCTTCGAGTCGGGCTCGGCGAGCGCCGGCAACGGCAAGGTCGCCGTCGCCGAGGGCAGCACCGTCTCGGTCCGCTACGACGACCTTGGCGGCGGAACCCACACCGACACCATCCGCTTCAAGGTCACCGCCTCCGGCGTCGTGACGACCGACTCCCCGACGTACTACGGGGCCTGCATCCTGACCCGCAGCGGCGGCGACTGCACGACCGTGGCGGCCTCACCGGAGGGCGGCAGCGCCTCCTCCTTCATCCCCACCGTCACGGACGCCGACCGCAACATCGACTCCACGGTCGCGGAGACCGTCACCCTCCGGGTCCACACCACGGCCGACCTCAACGACGAGGTCACCGTCATCCTCACCGAGACCGGCACCAACACCGGCGTGTTCACGGTCAACGCCAACATGCCTGGCGTCCAGTTCGCCCTCGACAACTCCAACGACGACGTGTCCGCCGACCCCCGCGACAACGAGATCATCCAGGTCGTGGACGGCGCCACCATCACCCTCCTCTACGACGACCCGCAGGATGAAAAGGGCAACCCGCGCGTCATCCAGAACGCACAGGAGATCAAGTGGCGCAGCGCCCGCCTCGGCGCCATCGAGCTCACCGACGCCAACTTCGCCCCCATGCTCGTCCCCTACGCCGGCGTGGACAAGATCTACATCCGCGTCGTGGACAAGGACAAGAGCGGCTCCGCCCTGTCGGTGACCGTCTCCACCGCCTCGCCCGCCAACGGCTTGGTGAAGGCGCTCACCGAGATCGCGGGCGACGACGGGGCCCTCAGCGGCGTCTTCCAAGGCTCCGTGGACCTTGACACCAACGGCGTCATCACCGCGGGACGGCTCGCGGTCATCGACCCCAGCCCCGCCACGGCGACCGGAGCCACCATCACGGTCTCCTACAACGACAACCGCGCGCTCGACGGCAGCGACCCGGTCCCCCTCGTGACCGACAGTGTGGACTGGAACGCCAACACGGCCGGGACCCTCCAACTCGTGCGCTGCGATGGCATCACGGACGCCAGCGACTTCTACGGCATCAGCGGCTTCGCTCTCCCGTACGCCAACGGATTCGCCACCTGCGCTCCGGCAGGCAACACCGCCACTACCCTTGGCCAGCTCGGCATCCGCGTGGTGGACGCCGACATGGACCGCACGGTCGGCGCCAACAACGACAACGGCATCGTCAACGTCGTGCTCTCGAGCAGCATGGAGACGGCCGGGCTGATGACCCTCACCCTCACCGAAAGCACCACCACGGCGGGCGTGTTCACCGGCATGTTCCCCTTCAACTTCGCCCTCCAGGGAGCGGCGGCTCCCACCCCCACGGTTGCCATGTGGGTCCGGGACGGTGCGACCCTCACGGCCACCTACACCGACATTGACGCCACCGGCAACTCCGTGGTCCGCACCGACACCGCGACCTGGCACATCGCCGAGACCGCCGCGGCCCCGACACTCACCGGCGACTTCTTGGGCGCCGTCATCCGCGGCGTCTCCACGGCGACCGGCGGCCCCTTCGTCACCATCGAGGTCAAGGACCATGACGCCAACGCCAACCACGGCAGCGCCGACACCGTCAACGTCCTGGTCTTCTCGACCACCGACTCGTCGGGCTTCACCAGCGGCGTCACCCTCACCGAGACCGGCATCAACTCCGGCATCTTCCGCGGCCGCTTCGGCTTCACCACCGGCATCACCCAGAACCCCGGCGCCAACCCCGGCCTGCTCCGCGTGACCGCCGGCGACACCATCACGGTCCGCTACACCGACGCCGTGACCGGGACCGGCGTGTTGGGCAACGTGGTCAACAACGCGGCCAACACCTGGAACGTCGTCACCGCTGCGTCCCTCATCTCGGTGAACGGCGCCAACCCCGGCACGACCGCCACCTACTACGGCACCACCGACCTGGTGACCGTGACGGTGCGCGACACCGACGGCAACACCAACGCCGCGGAGCGCAACTGCTTCAAGGTCGGCGTGGACTCGGCGTCGGACGCCGGCGCCACCCCTGCGGAGCCCCCCGGCTCGGACATCCAGGTGATGCTGTTCGAGACCGACGTCAACACCGGCATCTTCGCCGGCACCTTCGGCTTCGTCCAAGGCACCAAGGTGGCGGAGTCGGGCGACGCCGCGTGCGGCGCCACCGTGACCCTGCCCGGCACCATGGGCCGCGTCTCGGTCCCCGCCGTCGGCGGCACCACCGTGACCATCACGCCCCCGGTCACCACGCCGCCCATCACGGGCTCCCTGGTCATCACCTGGGCCCCCTACGCCGACGCCACCGCGGTGGACTTCTGGAACAACGACGACGCTGTGGACGGCGGCGGGGCCGGCACCCAGTTCGAGACCGACGCCCCCATCGGCGCCCAGCCGGTCCTCCCCGGCCACTTCGACTTCGGCATCAACGACCCGCTCTGGATCCAGGTCACCGACGCCGACCGCAACCTGCACGCCAACCTGCTTGACGCCATCACGGTCACGGTGGCCGGCGAGACCATCAGCCTCATCGAGACCGGCGTCAACTCGGGCATCTTCAACCGCCCGCTCGCCTACCCGGTCTTCTACGAGGCGACCGCGACGGCAGGCAACGGCCGCATCAACGTCTCGCCCGGCGCCAGCGTCGGCCTCACCTACGCCGATGTCCGCCCCACCTCGGGCACCTCGGCGAGCTTCACCGACAGCATGGTCTGGTTCTCGTCGGGCACCCTCAACTTCCAGCAGACGCTCGGAGGGGCCACCTCGACCGCCTACGAAGGATTCCGCACCATCTTCCTTGAGGTGAACGGCGCCCAGCTCCGCAACAAGAGCACGCTCGGAAGCACGGCCGGAGCCGATACCCTGACCGTCACCCTGACGACGCGGGATGCCACCGGGGAATCGGAGACCGTCACCCTGACCGAGACGGGCGCCGACACCGGCATTTTCCGTGGA
Source organism: Thermoplasmatota archaeon (assembly GCA_035292455.1). Lineage (GTDB taxonomy): Archaea > Thermoplasmatota > E2 > JACPAO01 > JAHFTW01 > DATDQC01. The sequence continues at coordinate 9,954 of DATDQC010000055.1, read as the reverse complement.
TCCATCGCTCTCAGCGACTTCCCCATCGCAGCGGCCAACGGCGTGCTCGACGTGGGTTCCTCGGCGACCGACCGCGACGACCTCATCATGATGCGCTACCAGGACATCGCCAGCGCGGTCGGCGGGGCCGACACCCGCCCGGTCACCCAGGAGCGCGTCTTCAAGACCGTCCCCTGGGCGCGCCAGGAGACCGGCACGGTGCAGCTGTTCGCCCCCAACCCCCTCAACGTCCCCGACCCCCTCAACTCGGCCGACCCGTGGATGATGACCGCCCCCGACGCCGACCCCGACGCCGGCGGCCCGCTCCCGGGCGACCTCGACGGCGACGGCGTCACCAACGAGTTCCTCGGCGAGACCACCGGCCACGTCCAGGTCTTCGACCTCGGCGCCAACGCCGACCCCCTCCAGGCGGACAGCGTGGACGTCAAGATCGTCTCCAACAGCAACCCGACCGGCATCACCATCTCGGCGACCGAGACCGGCGGCTCCACGGGCATCTTCCGAGGCAGCTTCGGCTTCCGCACCGATGTGGTGGACGGCACCCTCCAGGTCGTGGACGGCGACACCGTGAGCGCCGCCTACACCGACCCCAAGCGCACCGACGGCACCTCGGGCACGGCCACCTCGACGGGGCTGTTCTGGAACCAAAAGCACGACGCCACCCTCACCGTGAGCAAGCGCAAGTTCTCCGACGTCGAATCGGCCACCCTCACGGTCGCCGACAAGGACGCCGACCGCACCAGCGGCATTGACACGCTCGGCGTCGTGGCCTGCGCCTTCGATGCGGACGGCGCCACGGCGGCGGCCAGCTCCTCGTGCAGCAACGTCGTGCGCACCGCGACCGGCGACATCATCGTCAACGGCAACGTCGCCGGAGGCGTCACGGGCGGCGCTGGCGCCGTCACCGACGGCACCAACCTGGTGCTCTCCGAGACTGGACCCACCACCGGCACCTTCGTCGTCAACCAGGTGGACTTCGGCGCCATCGCGGGCGACGTCATCCACGGCGAGCCGGACGGCGCCTACATCGTCTTCATCTACGACGACCAGGCGAGCGCCCAGAAGGCCATCATCGCCGAGAACGGCGTGGTCCCTGACCTCCTCACGACGACGGTGCGGTGGTATCCGAGTGGAGCCTCCATCAACCCGACCACGCCGGACTACAGCGGCTGGGTCTCCTTCGACAAGTCGAGCTACTTCTCGCTCACCGCGCCGGTGACGCTGACCGTGCAGGACAGGGACCTCGACACCCAGGCCAACGTGCGCGACACCGCCCTGCTGCGCGTCGTCTCCACCAGCGACCCACGCGGCGAGGTCATCTCCCTGCTCGAGACGGACGTCACGACCGGCATCTTCACCTTCGCCTCCTCGTCGTTCTTCGAGACGGCCTTCACCCTCGGGAACAACCGGGTGCGCGTCGAGGAAGGCGACCGCGTCACGGCCTTCTACTTCGACACCGCCGACGGCGACTCGGTCCTCAACACCAACATCGCCGCGGACACGGCCGTGGACCGCGACAGCGTCATCTGGACGAGCAGCAACCCCGCCTTCCCGACCGCCCACATCTCCGCGAACCCGACCTCCGGCAACGCCCCGCTCGAGGTCCTCTTCACGGTCTCCGTGGACGACGACCTTGACCAGGTCAACACCTGGAGCGTTGACTTCGACGACGGCGAGACCCACCCTGGCGGCGGCAACCTCGGCCTCGGTTCGCAGACCGTGCAGCACGAGTACGCGGAGGGTGGCACCTACACGGCGACCCTCTCGCTCACCGACTCGCAGGGCAACACTGACACCGACACCGCCATCATCACGGTGAGCGGCGAGGCCGACACCGTGGCGCCTGGGGATCTCGCTAACCTCGAACTCGGGACCGGCGGAACCACGACGCGCATCGTCGTGCAGTGGACCGCCCCAGCCGATGACGGCCTCGACGACACCTCCGGCCCGGTGGCCGGGTACGTCGCCAAGCTGGTCGAGGACGCCGACACCTGCACGGGCGAGACCTTCACCGGCTTGACCAGCGACCTCGGCGGCGCCGACTTCGACTACGGCACCATCGCCGACCCGGGCGACCTGCAGGAGGCGACCTTCGACGACCTTACCCCCGACACCCAGTACTGCATCCTCATCAAGGCGCTCGACGAGGCCCCAAACGCCTCGGATGCCGCTTCGCTGTTCGCCTCGACCGAACCCGGCGACGACGACGACCCCGAGGACCCCGGCGCCGTCACGACGCTCACGGCCGAGCAGGGCGAGGATGCGGGTGAACTCGAGCTCTCCTGGACCGCGCCCGGTGACGACGGCGACGTCGGCACGGTGTCCGGCTACTTCCTCAAGGTGGAGACGGTGACCTTCTCGCCGGCGACCTTCGATGACGACGACCTGCCGGCCGGCGTCTCGTACACGCTGGACGCCCCCATCGTGGGTCCCGGCGAGACGCAGACCGCCGTCCTGCGCGGCCTTGACATTGGCGAGACCTACTTCATCGCCGTGCGCGCCGTGGACGACGCGGTGCCCCCCCGACTGGGCCCCGCGGCCGGACCCATCACGGTCACGGTGGCGGACGTGGTCCTCACCGAGGAAGACCTCATCGCCGTCAACGAAGACATCACGGGCTCCCTGGAGGTCGAGGTGGACGGCAACAACGTCACCCTGACGTGGGACCTCCCCGACACCGACCTCCCCATCGCGGGCATCCAGATCTGGGAGAGCGTCAACCCCATCACGCTGATCGCGGACCTCCAGCCCGGCGACGAGGCCTTCGAGGAGCAGACCTTCACCGTGGTGGACGCCACTCCCGGTGCCTCGTACTTCATCACGGTCTACTACGGCACCGACGAGGCGCTCGGGTTCGTGGACGCCAGCGTTGGCGAGGAGTTCGACGCCGGGGACCTCCCCGCCTTCGTGACCGACATCGAGTCGCAGGGCGTCGCCGGAATCCCCAAGTCCGGTGGCGACGACAAGTGGGCGTGGTGGATTTGGGCCCTCATCATCGGCGGTGGCCTCCTCATCATCGGTCTCATCGTCTTCCTGGTGCTCCTGATGCGCCGCCGGGGTGGCGATGAGGCCGCCTGGGACGCCGGAGCCGAGGAGGGCTGGTCGGCCGAAGAGGGCGGCGAGGCTGCTGCCGCGGAGGGCTCGGACGCCTGGCCCGCCGCCGACACGCCGCCCGATGCCGCCCCCGACAGCGCCCCCATCGACGTTCCGGCGGCCGCCGCCGTGGCCCCGCCCCCGCCGCCGGCCGGACCGGACATCCACCAGGTGACCTGCCCCAAGTGCGCCACGGAGTTCACGGCGCACGGCCAGAAGCCCCTCGTCATCGAGTGCCCCAACTGCCACGTCCGCGGCATGCTGCGCTGAGCCGACGTTTTTCTTCCCCCCTTCCCCCCTCCTCTCTTTTCTGGCCACTTCGTGGACAGCCAGGCATCGCCTCGAAGGAGGGTCCGGAGGGGTGCTCGGGACGGACCGAACCCCATCGGTGGGGCTATAAATACCCCCAGGAATGGTCGAACAACCTGAAGGAAGGTGGGTCCGGACGTAAGGATGGACGCCACCCCAGGAGAAAGGAACCTACCATGGCTGCCACGCCCAACGCCCTTCGCACCACCCTCCACCGCGCCCTCCCCGTCGCGGCGGCTGCCCTCCTGGTCTTCTCCGCCATCGCCATCGTGGCCGATGCCCAGTCGAGCTGCAGCGGCGACCGCATCACCATCCCGGTCGGCCCCAGCACCGTCGGCCCCTCGCAGCAGAACTCCCAGCGCACCATCCTGGTCACCAACGTCGGCGCCTGCCCGGTGGACAAGATCATCTTCTCGATCGCCGACCTCACCTCGCCCGCCCGCGAGCTCAAATTCCGCGCCGAAGACAGCGTCCCGGTCACCACCCCGGCAGGCTGGACGATGTCGGCCGCCAACAGCGGCACGACCAACTTCCTCACCTACACTTCGGTCGGAGGCCACCAGATCGCCTCGCAGAGCGCCGAGAACTTCATCGTCTCCGTGGACGCCTCCGGCGCCCCTACCGACGGTGTGACGTTCACCATGACCGCCGTCGGCTACTACCTGGGCACCGCCACGCACTCCCTGCAGACCCCCCACACCATCCGGGTGGACGGCACGCCCCCCCTGGCCAGCACGGCGACGCTCCTGGACATCGGCACCCCCGACCAACCCGGCCCCAACGGTCACCTCGACGCGTTCCGGCTCGTCTTCAACGAGGACCTGCAGTGCAAGAGCATCGTCCCCTCGGACTTCAAGGCGAACCTCGCCACCGACCCGGTCGCCTACCAGACGAAGTCGTTCACCCCGAACCCGCGCTGCAACACCCTCACCTTCAGTTTCCAGGAGGACCTGGTCTACGACACCGGCAAGCTCCCCAACATCGGGTACACCCCCGGCGACGCCACCGACCTCGCCGGAAACAAGCTGGCCAGCATCCCGGCCAACCTCGTCGAGGTGGACGGAGCCGCGCCGGTCCTGGTGTCGGCCGCGGCAAAGGCGGGCGACAGCACCATCCTCGTCACCTTCAGCGAAGCGGTCCACCACGACCCCGGAACCTCCGCCACGGTGCTCACCGGAGTGGACTTCGAGTACCTGCCCGGCAGCTGCTCCGCCACGGTGTGCAAGATCAACACCGTGACCCATGCGTCCGGCGCCGACGCCCACCGTGCGCTCCTCTCCATCACGCCGGCCCTGCAGGCGTCCGACGTGGACCCCAACACCGGGTTCCAGGTCTGCGCCTTCAAGACGTCGGCCGGGCAGGCCACCATCGTGGACAACGCGCCGGTCTTCAACCGCCTCGTCAAGACCTCAAGTTCGCTCTGCCCACACGTCACCGGTCCGCAGCTCGTCACGGCGGAAGTCAACATCGACTCCAACAGCCTCCTGATGACCTTCAACGGGCCAATGACCGGCCAGGGCTCCTCCGGCGAGATCCGCCTCCAGGACATCGACATCATCAACACCGAGATCTCGGGCGGCGGCCCCACCGGCATCACGAGTCTCCTCCACAAGGGGACGGGGAACATGGTGCGCGCCACGCTGGACGCCACGGTGCGTCCGACCGATGTGGACAACACTCCGTCCCGCGTGCGGATCCTCACCCAGACCATCGGCTCCACCGGCACCTCCATCACGATGCCCGCCACCGATACGGAGCTCATCGACAAGACCGACCCCTCGATTCGGTACGCCAACACCACCGACACGGACGGCGACGGGCTGGTGGACGCCTACTTCCTGACCTTCAGCGAGCGCATCGACGACGCCAGCTTCCAGCCCGCCGTCTTCGGCATCCCACCCACCCTCGGCAACGGCCACACCGTGAGCGCCACCCTCGATACCGGAGACGTGGACAACGACAACAAGGCCATCATCCACTTCAGCGAGACCCCCACCGACCACACCGGCGTCAAACCCGAGTTCCGGACCAGCGTGGACGGCCTCTTCCAGGACTTCGCCAACATCGGCAAGGGCGCCCCCAACGAGTTGCGCGCCCTCCCCACCGACGACAGCCTGGCGGAGATTGACCGTGCCAACCCCGTCGTCATGGCCGCCAGCACCGTGGACAGCGGTGCCGGAGACGGCCGCCTCGACGGCTACCTCATCACCATGTCGGAGCCGGTCAAGGACGCCACCTTCATCGCGCGCGCCACCATCGGCGGCCAGGTCCGCGACGCCTGGACCGTCGAGTTCCGGGCGGGTCTTGGCTTCACCACCGGGTCCAAGGCCGATGACAACACCTTCGTCCTCACCTTCGGGCAGACCTCGTCCTACGACACCGACGCCAAGCCGCAGGTGCAGTACACGCAGCTCTTCAAGTCGGACGGCACGCCGTTCGGGGGCATCCAGGACCTCGCCGGAAACTTCCTGCTCTCGTTTGGCGCCGGCGGCATCAACGAGGTGGACAACGCCGCGCCGGTCCTGGTGGAAGCCGTCGGCTTCGCGGGCAAGAGCCTTCTCGACATCACCTTCAGCGAACCCGTGGACGACGGCGCCGGCGGCCCCATCACCCGCAGCGACCTCTTCTACAGCAACATCAACGCCCCCCCGCTGGTCTCCGGAAACCCCCCCTGCTCGGAGGGCACCTCGGGCTTCATCAGCACGAGGGAGATTGACCACCAGCCCGGTTCCAGGACGGCGCGCGCCACCCTGAACTGTCCGCTCCACCCCTCCGACATCGGCAAGGACGCCGTGCGGGCCGAGGTCGCCGCCATCGTGGAGCTCGCGGCGCCCCACCAGTCGGTCGTCCCCAAGAACGTCGTCATCGGCGAGGCCAGGGACCTCACGCCGCCCGGCAACATCACCGATCTCAAGGCGGTCGGTCCGGTCACCGCCAACTCCGTGACCTTGCAGTGGATCGCTCCCGGCGACGACTACCAGGGAGGCGACAACGTGGTGGGCTACCGGATCCGGCAGTCTGAATTCCCCATCACCGCGACGAACTTCGACGGCGGTCAGGTCGAGGACGTGACCATCGACGCCTACCTGCCGCCCGTCCTGGTGGCCCCCGGGGAGGTCCAGGCGGTCCTCATCCTCAACCTGACCCCGAAGACCGTCTACCACTTCGCCCTGGCGGCCTTCGACAACGGGTCGCCGTCCAACCTCGGCAACGTCTCCGCCGACATCCAGGTGGAGACCATCGAAGACCAGTCCCGCCCGCCCGGCACCCTCGTCATCCAGTCCACGACCCACCCGCAGAACCAGGCGCGCGCCAACCAGAACCCGCGCTTCACCTGGAACAGCCTCACCGACCCCGAGAGCACCGTCATCTACCGCTGGGCGATGAACCACCAGTCCGGCTACGAGGTCAAATCCACCGACAACACGACCGGGACGACGACCTCGAAGGACTTCACGACCGATGTCCAGCCAGGTTCCTGGTACTTCCACGTGGCGGGCTTCAGCGGCGGCGGCAAGACGGTGGAGACCGCCCACTACCGCTTCATCGTGGACTACGAGGTCGTCCTGGCGGATTCCATCCGGCTTGCCAACAAGGGCTTCAACATCACCGTGCAGCGCCAGGACAGCGACAACACCATCTACTGGAACTTGCCCGCCAAGGAAGGGTTGCCCGGCGTGTTCCAGGGCGTCACCATCTGGCGCCTCGAGGACGGCGAGTGGGTCCCCCTGAAGGTCCTGGACGGCGACTACAGCGACCTGGCCGTCGCCAACTACACCGACGACACCGGGCAGGACAAGGCCTCGACGCGCTACCTCGTCACCATCACCTACAAGGACGACCAGGGCGGCGCGGAAGGCTCCAAGGCCCTCAATCCCGAGTACGGCACCGAGCCCAACCAGTACGAAGGGGTTCGCGCACCCGCCGAGAAGAAGGGAGTCGACACCTGGGTCTGGATCCTGATTGGCATCGTGGGCGCCCTCCTCATCGCCGGCCTCATCGTGTTCTTCGTGCTTCGCAGCCGCTCCGAGAAGGACGCGCTGGCCCGCGAGGCCGCAGCGGGCGGCTACCAGTGGGAGGAAGAGGGTCCGCCCTCGGCCGTGGACCCGGCCACCGGCCTCCCCATCCACGACGTGAAGTGCCCCTCGTGCAGCCACCAGTTCCAGGCCACCGGCAACATGCCGCTCGACATCGCCTGCCCGAGTTGTGGTGTCACGGGGACCCTGGCCGCGTAGGCCGCGGCGGGCCCGCGGTCACGCCCTCTCTGCCGAACCTCGAGGCTACCAGAAGCCGGTGGCCACCAGACCCAAGCTGAGCACCAGGGCCAGCGGCGCCATCGCGGCGGCCAGGAGGCCGGCCAGGCCATAGACGGCCGAACCCGAGAGGTCGCCCTCCAAGGATTCCAGTTCGAGGGTCCCCGCGAACGAGAAGCCGAGCTGGAAGTCCTTGGGGAGTTCCACATCGTCGCCCAGGAAGAGCGACCCGAACTCGAGCAGCGGAGCGAGGTCGGAGGCGTCCAGCGAGAAACGCTCACGGGCGGCCCAGCGGAGGGGGAGGAGGGTCTCCTCGTCGAGCCACATCGTCCCCAGGCCGAGGCGCAAGCCATCCCCCAGGGTTCCAAGGAGCGGGAAGTCCAGGCGCACCTCCGCCACCAGCCGGAGGCCATCGAAAGTCCCCGCCCCCACCGTGAGCGACTCGGCGCCCGCCACCTCAAGCACGAGCGTGGCGTTGACACCGAACGCCAGGGCTTCCGAGCCGGAGACCATGAGGAACTCGTCCCCCACGGCCAGATCCATGCCCCACACCGCATCCAGGAAGGCCACCATCTCCGGCAACGCCTCGTCGCGGTAGGGCCCCACCACGTCCTCGAAGTCATCCGATTCGTCCAGGAACGGGTGGTCGATGAAGGGGGGTTCGTAGTGGCTGCTCCGGGCGTGGTCCTCGTTCCACAGGTAGAAATGGCCGTCCGCCTCGACGTGTCCTTCGCCTGAGAGCCGGGTGTAGTTCCGTTCGGCGTCGAACCGGATGTCGGCCGAGAGGTCGCCGTCGCCCTCCACGGCCAGGTCGGCTCCGAAGGGCGAGGAGTGTTTCTCGGTGACCCCGTCCTCGGTGTGGCGACGCTCGACGTCGGCGTCGGCCAGGACCGTGGAATTGAAGTTCCCCTCGAGGTCGAGGGCGAGCCCGAGGCCGGTCCCCGCGCGACGGGCCGTGAGCTCCAGGTTGCCGGCGACACCGGCGCCGCCTTCCAGGCTGGCGTCGTCCACGATGATCTCCTCGGTGACTTCATGGCTCTCGTACCGGCACTCCATCTCGCCGTCGCTGCCCTCCTCGCAGTTGAAGTCGCCGTCGTCGTACGTGTCCACGTAGGCGAAGTGGTCGAAGCCGGTGTGGTACCCCAGGGTCTCCTCAAAACTCCAGCGGGCCGTGGCCCCCGGCTCCACTGCCAGGGGAATCGGTGTGCCGTCCTCCCCCCGCAGCCATGCGACGTCGCGGCCCTGGCGCGCCGCCAGGACGCGGCTGCCGTCCCGGAGTTCGATGCCGCTCGTCAGGGCCACGCCGTCCACCGTCACGGCATCGCCTTCCTGGAGCGTTTCGAGGTCGGTGAACCGCGATAGACCCACCGTCCTCTCGTGCATCTGCTCGTCGGTGAAGGTGACCTGGACGTCCGCGACGTCCACCGTGCCGCCCTCGTGGGCGTAGCGAAACGAGGTGGCGAAGGCATCCGCGACGAACTTCCGGGTCATCTGCCACTCGTCGTCCGCGTAGTCGTCGTCCTCTCCACCATAGGATTCGTCGTCGTACGCAGAGCTCTCGGCAGCCGTGGTGAGGTCGAAGACCGCGCTCCGCGTCAGGGTGCCCGCAGGACCGGAGCCGCCGCCCCCGAGGCATCCGGCGAGGGGCAGTGCGACGAGGGCCGCGAGGGCAAGAAACAGCTTCCCGGCTTGTGGGGCCATGGCGCTCCATCAAGGGCTCCAGATAAAGCCTGGGGGCGTCGCCTTCTTGGACCCGGTCGGCTTGCGCGGCGTGATGGCCATCCGCGCTGCCCTGCTCCTCCACCGCGGCTGGCACCGCGGCGCCCGGCGCTGGTGGTGGACGACGGCGGCCAGCATCGCCGTGGTGCTGACCCTGGTGCTCACGGTGCTCGGCGCCTTCCGTGGGCTCGATGCGGCGGCCCAGGACCGCGTCGCCGCCTTCTACACTGGCGACCTTCGCGTCACGGCGAGCGAGTCAAGCGCCGCCCCGTACGGCCTCTTCCCCAACGGCACGGCGGACCCGGTCGGGGACCTGCAGCGCGCCGCCGGCACAGGTGCCCACGTCTCGCCGCGCCTGGAGTCGCAGTTCGCCCTCAGCCGGCGCAGCCTGGTGGAGGCCTTCCTGGAGGAGGACACCCAGTACACCATCGAGACGCCGGGGACCGTGTCGGAGGACGAGTCGTTCTACGGCATCGGCGTCCTCGTCGGCCTCGGCTTCGACGACGCCCCCGCGCTGGACGCCCTGCGGCCCTACCTGGTGGCGGGGGGCTTCCCGCCCGCCACCGACGTGGGGGACGCC
>DATDQC010000054.1:0-3983 GCA_035292455.1 Thermoplasmatota archaeon | reverse complement strand
ACTCCCGCTCCCGCCGAAGATGCGAAAGGGGCGTATCCTCGACGCGGTGGCCCCCGGCAAGGATGTCGACGCCTTCCACGCCGAATCGGTCGGGCACGCCCTCCTCGGCGACGAGGCGCTGGCGCCCTGCACGCCCAAGGGGGTGCTCCTCCTCCTCGACGACGCCGGCGTCGAGCTCCGGGGAGCCGACGTCTGCATCGTCAACCACTCCAACCTCATCGGCAAGCCGCTCGCCGCCCTGCTCATCAACCGTGACGCCACCGTGACGGTCTGCCACAAGCACACCCGGGACCTCGCGGCCCATACCCGGCGCGCCGACATCGTGGTCACGGCCACCGGAGTGCCGGGGCTGCTCACCGCCGACCACGTCAAGCCGGGCGCCGTCGTGGTGGACGTCGGCATCGCGCGCGGCAAGGACGGCAAGATCGTCGGCGACGTTGCCCCCAGCGTGTGGGAGCGGGCCGGCTGGGTCACCCCCGTCCCGGGCGGTGTCGGCCCCATGACCATCGCGGTCCTCCTCCAGAACACCGTACGCGCCTACGGCCGGACCGTCGGGGTGGCACCCCCCACGCTTGAGGGGGGTCGTCAGAAGATTGATATGAAGGGGCCAAACTCAGCGCGTCGGTCGCCATGAAGCTCCAACTTGCCCTCGCCCTACCCCTGCTGGCCCTCGCGCTCTCCGGCTGCAGCGATGGTGGCGCAAGCGGAGAGGTCTCCGCCACCTCCACCGGCCTCGCCGCGCTGGTCGCCGACGGATACTCCAACACGACCTACCAGGCCTTCAGCAACCCGCTCGCCTCCCCCGTCCCCCCGCCCGACGGCGTGGAAAACCCGACCGAGTGCTTCCAGAACCAGATTCCCGACTTCCCGGCCGAGCAGCAGTGCACCTTCGCCTACAGCGACTTCGACGTGCACTTCATGAGCCTCCCCGACCCCGACGCCAACCTCGGCTACACCGTGTTCCTGGTGAACGCCACGGGCGAGCTCCAACTCGGTTCCCTGGAGAACGTGGGCGGGATGTGGGGCCGCGACTTCAACGTCACCGACGAGGACTTCGCGGCGCGCTTTTCGGGCCTTGAGCTGCGCATGGGGGACTTCGTGCTCGGCGTCGCCTCCGTCACCGCGGGCCAGCAGGCCTTTGCCCTCGCGGAGGGCCTGGCGTCCATCTCCGCCACCGGCGAGTACTCCGGCAAGACCCTGACCCTCACGGTGTCCGGCCTGCCGGCCAACGCCACCTACACCGGCTACCTCTACGAGGAGGACGAGAACGGCGTCCTGCAGCGCACCGAGTCATTCCCGGTCCAGAACGGCCCGGTCGAGCACGAGGCCCCCCAGAGCATCTCGGGCTACCGCGAGTTCCACATCCACGTCGCGGGCTCGATGATCAACCTCTTCAAGGCCACCATCGAGTGAGGCGCCTCCCGGAAGGATTCCTCCTGGAAACCCACCAAGTGTTTATATAGCGGTGCCCTGTCGCCGCTTCGCTCACGCCCCGGAACCGGGTTGACCCCCGGGCCTTCGGCAGGTCGGCAAGCTTGGCGGCTGGCCCGACCCACCCGGGACGGCGATCACCCCCCACCACGGAGGAATCACCATCCCCACCGGCATCAACGCAGCCCGCAAGCTGGCCCGCAACCGCCAACAGTTCCGCTGGTCGGACCGCTACTACTCGCGCCGCCAGCTCCGCCTCAAGCAGAAGTCCGACCCCCTCGGCGGCATCCCGCAGGCCCGCGGCATCGTCATCGAGAAGGTCGGCATCGAGGCCAAGCAGCCCAACTCGGCCATCCGCAAGTGCGTCAAGGTCCAGCTCATCAGGAACGGCCGCCAGATCACCGCCTTCGCGGTGGGCGACGGCGCCATCAACTACATCGACGAGCACGACGAGGTCCTCGTCGAGGGCATCGGCGGCCGGATGGGGCGCTCCTACGGCGACATCCCAGGCGTCCGCTACAAGGTCATCAAGGTGAACAACGTCTCCCTCGACATGCTCGTGAAGGGCAAGGTCGAGAAGCCGGTGAGGTGAACCCCATGCCCGACGACACCCCCTCCCCGACCCTCGCCTCCCCCGAGGCCGCCCTCGCCGCCGTCGTGGCCGAGGTGGCCCCGCCCCCGGCCAAGAAGGTGGACCTCCCCCCGACGCCCATCTTCGGCAAGTGGGACACCCTCAAGATCCAGGTCAGCGACGTCGGCCTGGCGCGCTACCTCTGCCTCGACACGGTGGGTGTCCTCCACCACGGCGCCCGCCACGCCAACAAGCACTTCGGCAAGACCAAGGTGCACGTCGTGGAGCGCCTCATCAACGACATCATGCGCTCGGAGAACTACCAGGGCAAGAAGTCCAAGGCCCACAAGGCGGTCCAGGACGCCTTCGAGCTCGTCCACCAGAGGTCCAAGGACAACCCGGTGCAGGTGCTGGTGACCGCCATCGTCAACGCGGCGCCGCGCGAGGAGGTCACCCGCCTGCGCTACGGCGGCATCAACGTCCCCAAGTCGGTGGACGTCGCGCCGCTGCGGCGCCTCAACGTGGCCATCCGCCACCTGGCGCAGGGCGCCTGCGAGGCCTCCTTCAAGTCCCCCAAGCCCATCGCCCAGTGCATCGCCGACGAGATCCTCAAGGCGGCCAAGAACGACCCCCAGTCGTTCGCGGTGGGGAAGAAGGACGAAGTGGAGAGGGTTGCGAAGTCCGCTCGATAGAGCGGACGGAGCAAGCCTCGCCACCTGAGCGAGCCCGAGCGAAGCGAGGGCTGGCGAGGTCGAAAGGGTCGCGAGTCGGTCCGTTAGGTCTGACGAAGCGGTAGCGGTCCGCTTTCACCCCACCCCCGAGGCCCCGCCCAGTGAATGGCCAGGCCTGCCCATCCAATTCAAGTCCCCTTCCATCCATTTCGGGACCCGCTCCAGCCACTCCGCTTTCAAACCCCACGCCCCTCGTGGACGGATGCCCTCAAAGGGCAATTGGTGAAACCCATGAAGACACAAAGCATTGCACTCGGCCTGGGGGCCCTCCTCCTGGCGAGCATGATCCCAACCGCATCCGCGCAGCCTGGAGTCGAACTCCTCCAGGACTCGCAGCACGACCAGGGTGGCGGGGCCTTCCCCGACACCGTCCTGGCCAACGGCCTCTGGTGGTTCGTCGGCGTCGTCATCGTGGACTCCGGCGTCCACAGCGACGGCCTCGGCATCACGCCCCTGGCGTTCATCGGTGTGACGGACATCCTGCGCGGCGCCTGGGAGTGCGGCTCCGGCCCCACCGCCGACAACGGAGATGGTGGCGACTACCTCAACGACTCGTGCGGCAACGCCCTCGGGCTCGCGGAGACGTCGTTCAAGGGCAACGGCGGGAGCCCCCTCGGCGGTCCCGACCGCACGGGCGATGACGACTGCGTCGTGGACGACTTTGGCGGCACGCTGGCGAACCCCAACGACACTTCGCCCGAAGTCCACAGCCTGGTGGCGGAAACCTCGCACTTCCGCATCACCTACAAGTGGACCCCGTTCACGGTGAACTTCTTTGGCGCCGCGGGCGGCCTGATGTACACGAACGCCGCCGCCTCGGACCCGACGACGGCTCCGCCCACCCCCGCCGGCATTGACCACCTGTTCGTGACGGACAAGATCCTGATCAGCACGAACATCGTCACCCAGGCGGAGTTCGACACCGACCTCTCCTGGATCCGCACCGTTGAGACGGCGGCCATCGCCGGCGTCGGCGACGGATTGAACAGCGGCGACGAGGATGCCGACACCTGCGACGCCCTCGCGGTGGCGGGCCCGGGCGAGGTCACCCTGACCAGCGCGGACCTCGACGGCATGTTCGACTACACGGACTACACGTTCGGCCCCCGCCTCCTGTAGAGGCAGCGCCACGTCAACCGTGGGGTCTTTAGTCCCCTTTCCCCCCTTCTCCCCCCTTCCTTAGGTGAGCCCACATGCGTTTCGCCCTGCGTACCCTTGCCGCCTTGGCCCTGCTTGCCCTCTCGTGCCCC
>DATDQC010000053.1:0-7215 GCA_035292455.1 Thermoplasmatota archaeon | reverse complement strand
GGCGTCGAGCGGATCGCGGGATTCGCAGCCGTTGAGGGTGACCAGGGTGTAGCCGATTGTCCCGCTCCCGGCGTTGAATGTCAGCTCCGAGACGGTCTGGTCGGGTCCCGCGTCGGCCCGCGGCCGCCCGTTGACCATGATCTCGACGTCGTCCAGGGCGGTGAGGAAGCCGTCGCTCACGGTCAACCGGAAGGTCAGGCAGATGTTGTTCTGCGGCAGCGGGTTGGGGAGCGGCGGCGGCACCTGGTCGCAGTTGTAGCGGTAGTCGTCCAGGACCTTGGGGGCGGTGAAGGTCGGGCGGGACGACGTGGTCGAGCTCAGCATCACGGGCGGGCCGCGGATCTGGCTCCACGCGTAGGTGAGGCGGTCCCCTTCGGGGTCGGACGACCCGGTGCCATCGAGGCGCACCAGGTAGCCGTCCCCGACGGCGGGGGCCTCGGTGTTGGCCATGCCGGCCAAGGGGCCGCGGTAGGTCTGGTGCAGTCCGGCCTCCGCTGTCGGCGCCTGGTTGGGGGCCTGGGCGGCGCCCGGCCAGGGGAGACCCGCCAGCATCATGACCGCCAGCGCCACGGGCGCCAGGGAGCGCGCCTGCATGCTCCTACCTCCGGGTGACGATCACGAGCACGATGAAGAGCGCCAGCACGACCCCGAAGAGCGCGCCGATCCACCAGTACTTCTGGAGGTCCTGCATGAAGACGCTCCGGCTGTCGATGAAGCCTGACCTTTCGTTGTACCAGTCGTAGTAGCTGTCGATCTTGTGGCCCGCGCCCTCGGAGGGGTAGGTCCAGTCGTCGTGGCCGTCGCCCGTCACGTCCTGCACGGTGATGGGGATGGAGGCCGCGGCACCGTAGGGGACGAAGGAGTCGGGTTCACCGTCGCCGTCCTCGTCAATGACGGTGTCCAGGCACTCCTCGTCGAGGTCGTCAACGTTCGGGTCGTCGCAGTCGCCGTTCATGTCGACGAGCTGGATGATCTTGGCAATACCGCCCACGGTGTCGCCGCTCGCGATGAGGACCGGCTCCTGCGGGTCGCCGACGCCATCGCGGTCGAGGTCCACGATGTAGTCCTTGAAGTCGTCGCCGTCGATGTTGGCCTGGATGAGGGGGCCGAACTCGCCCTTCACGAGGTCGAACCAGACGTCGAGGGTGCCGTTGCCGTCAACGTCCACGAAGAACTCGCGCACGCCGTCCCGGGTGACGTCCTTGGTGGCCCGCAGGCGCTGGAACGCCAGGAGGTCGGGGTCCCAGTAGACGTCGGGCAGCCCGTCGGCGTCGACGTCCAGGAAGTAGTCGCGGCGGCCGTCGTTGTCGCCATCCAGCAGGAAGAGGCCGTCGGGGTACTCGAGCTGCTTGACCGTGGTGCCATTCTCAAGGTCGACGTCGATGCTGTAGGCGAGGCGCGCCTCGTCGGAGAGGTAGCGCTGTAGGTCGGCCTCCTCGGTGGCCACACCGTACGGGCTGGGGTCGGTGAAGTCCTCGTAGCCGTTGCTCAGGTCGTCGTCGCGGTCCACGGCGTACTCGAAGATGTCGCAGTCGAACGGATCGGCCGTGCTCGGGCACGTGGTGGCGTCGGCGTCCACGTCCTGTGCCTGGTAGGGCAGGATCTCGGCGATGACGACCGCGGTCCCGGCGTTGACCCGGCTCGAGAGCACGGAGGCGGCCGTCACGGTGATGGGAATCTTCGAACCGCGGGGGAACGCCTGCGGCGGGAGTTCGACCTCGAGGGCGACCTGGCGGACGGGGTCGGCGTCGGGGTCGGTGAGGCTGCGCTCCAGGGTGATGACGCAGAACGCCTCGTTGGGCGTCGTTGCATCGACCTTGTCGTCGCACCCGGCCGGCCAGCCGATGCGCACGATGCGCGAGTAGGCGATGGGCAGCGACACCGTGAGGTGCGCGTCGTCGCTGAAGTCCCCGATGTTGGTGACGTTCAGGATGAAGCGCGCCGTCTCGCCGGGCGCCAGGAAGAACGTCTTCTCGTCGCTGTCCTGGGCGGAGAGGGCGACCACGTCCATGCCGAAAGCTCCCACGCGGTTGACGAGCGTGACCTGGTCGGTCTTCGTGGTGTCCTGGCCGACCGTGGCGAGCAGGAGCAGGACCGCGCTGTCCCCGGGCTGGGCGCAAGCGGGCGCCACGACGGTGACGTTGAGGGTCTTCTGCTGCCCTGGCTGAAGGTCCATGAGGCCCGTGGTGGCGACCTGCCACGGCACGCCCGGAGGGGGCGGCGTGCAGTCGGTCGGGGGCGTGCTCACCTGGAACGAGACGGTCTGCGGCGTCAGGCCGGTGTTGCGGACCGGGATCTTGTGGACGAAGGTGACGCCGGGCGCCACCACCGCCTCGATGGGGCCCTCGGGCAGCTGCACGCCGTAGGTGGAGGCCAGGTTGATCTCGGCGTCCTCGCACAGGCGGCGGCCGCTGTCGGTCACGGCGCAGATGCGGATGACGGTGCGGCTGATGCCGAGTTCGCCCGAGGGGACGACGATGGTGTAGTCGCCCACGGCCTGGCCGCCGCTGAACTGGCGCCGGTCGAGCTCCTCCGTGCCGGCAACGCAGGCGACGTCGGAGCCGCACACGAACCTCCAGCCGCGCGGCAGCGTGTCGGGGTCGGCGCTGAAGTCGACCTGGCTGCCGGAGTTCACCTTGGCGACGACCTGGAACGTGGCCTGCGAGCCGGCCAGCACCGTGAGGGGGTCGATGTCCAAGGTGAGTGTGCCCACCTGGGTGCTGTCCTGCGCGGTCGCGAAGAAGTCGAGGACCTCCGACTGCGACGACGCGCCGCCGACTGCGGGGACCTGGCTCGTCACCTGGACCCGGAAGTGGGTGTTGCCCGTGGTGGGGGCGTCGCCCGGGACCGTCACCGTGAGGTAGCCCTGGAAGTTGCGGCCGGCGGGGACGGTGATGAGCGGCGCGCTCGAGAGCGCGGCCAGCCACTTGTCGTCCTCGTCGGTCACCTGCAGCAGGTACGTGTCGTCGGCGGTGCCGAGGTTCCGGAGGGTGAAGGGAAAGCTTGTGGTGTGGCCCCGCACGACCTGCTGGTTGGGGTCGAGGTTGTCCAAGGCGAACAGGTAGGTCCCGGTCACCGTGGTGAAGAGTTCGAGGTCGTCGAAGGTGCCGCCCACGCCCGCTCCGCGGCCGCCGCTCGTCACCGTGACGACGGCAGTGTCGTCGTCGCCGACCTTGGCCGAGAGCGGCGGGGTGGCGCGCACCGTGAACTGCACCTCGTCGTAGACCCCCATGTGGTTGCACACCAGGCCGCCGCTCGGGGAGGCGTTGCAGGCGTGGGTGCCGACGCCGGGTGTCGGGTCGGAGGGGACGATGAAGGTGCTGCCGGGGACGATCTGGTGGGTCCAGCCCTTGCTTCCCGGCGTGAGGCTGATGATGAGGACGTCGTCCTGGTTGCCGGTGTTGTGGGCGCGCACCCGGTAGTCGGCGAAGCCGGCCTGCGGGGCGAGCTTCTCGGTGAGGTCGTCCTGGAAGGTCACGGTGCTGAGGCCAGGCTCGATGGCGACGCCGAAGATGGCGGCGGGGCTGTTGCCCTTGGCGTCCACCACCGCGCCGCGGTCGGTGATCTGGGCGTCGAGGAAGATCACCTGGCGCACGGTGGGGTCGTTGGCCGAGCGCAGCGTGACCCGGAGCTGGGCCGTGGTGCTGGGCTCGTTGGTGCGGATGTTGTCGCCACCCGTGGGGCAGTTCGTCCCCCCCGGTTCGACGTAGCCGACCTGGACGTAGGCGTCCACGACGTTGTGGGCCGGCAGGTCCACGGTGCCCATCTCGATCTCTCCGGAGAACTGGTTGGCGCCGTTGTCGTTGGTCGCCCCGACGCCGTACTGCGGCCCCGCCGAGGCCCCCATGGGCGGCAGGAAGGGGTGGGCGCCGGGGACGGGCAGGAGGCGGTAGCGCCAGCCGTCGGGGATGCCGTCTCCCCGGGCGGGGTTCTCGGTGTCGGCGGGCTCGTCGCAGTTGTCCGCATCGGTGGTCCCGACGCTGGGGTTCCAGCTGCCGCTCATCGTGTAGCGGTCGAGCCGGTCGCCGGTGTTCTCGATGCGGACGCGGTAGACGGCGGACGAGTCGAACTCGTCGTCGTCCTGGGTTCCCGCGACGTTGCTCTCGTCGCGCCAGACGCGCTCCGGGCCGTCCTGGACGAGGGTGGAGAGGCCGTCCTTCACCAGGACGGAGACCGGCAGCTCCAGGGTGTCGAGCACGGTGGAGCTGGTGCTCGTGGTGGCCCGCAGGCGCAGCACGAAGCTGCTCCCAGGGGTTGCCTCGGGCGGGGCGCGCACCGTGAGGAGGAGGTCTTCGAGGCTCTGGGCGTAGAGCGGTACGTAGGGCGGGTTCACCGTGAAAGTCCAGCCCGCCGCCGCCTCGGCGCCGTCGGCCGAGGCGGTCACGATGTAGGTGGCCTGCACGCGGTCGAGGTTGCGGATGGTGATGGGGAGCACCTGCGTGGTGCCCGGCCGCCCCTCGATGGTCGAGCGGACGCTGGTGAGGTCCACGCGGGGGGCGTTGGCCGCCAGGGCATCCTGGTTGAGGACCGTGGTGAGGGTGAGCGACTTCACCGAGTTGTCGAGGAGGGAGACGGCGTCCACCCGCACCGCCTTGCTGAAGCCGTGGCCGGCCTCGGCCCCGCTGGCCGGCGGCGTCACCGTGACGGTGACCTTGGCGGTGGCGCCCGAGATGAGGCTCAGGGTGTTGGGGGAGGCGGTGGCGCTCCAGCCGCCGCCCGGCACCGGGATGGCGATGCCGAAGGTGTCAAGGCCGCCGCCGAGGTTGGTGACGGCGAGCTCGTACTCGGTGCGCTGCCCCAGGCCGACGGTGTGCTGCGCCTGCTCGGCTGGGGCGAGCTCGAAGGTGAAGCCGGTGCGGCCGACGTGGAAGGAGCGCTCGCTGGTCCAGTGGCGGGCGTCCTCGAAGACCTGGATGGTGTACTTGCCGTCCAGGAAGGGGCTGCCGTCGGCGAGCGTGTCGCCGTAGACGAAGGTGTAGGTGAAGACGCCCACACCCTCCGTCGTCGAGACGGCCTGGTAGACCACCGGGCGGAAGGGGTCGGTGGCGAGGGTGCTGCTGCAGCACGCCACCGACGTGGGGCGCTGGCCGGGGTCGCTGCCGAGGCCGCTCCCGATGTCGAGCGGGAGGTACTGCAGGTAGGTGGGGTGCTCCGGGGTGTCGTCGCGGATGCGGAGGCGGTGGCGGACCTGGTTGAGGTTGTCGAACTCGCACAGGTTGTCGCCGGCGGCGTTGACCGACGCCGGGGTGCAGTCCTGGTTGCCCCACACGTTGGCGTGGAGGACGCTGATGCTGACGCGGCGGTCGGCGGTCTCGACGCGGGGCCCGGAGGGGAAGAGGTCGGTGACGTCGCCGAAGCGGTTCTCGGTCCAGACGTTGAGGCGCGCCGAGTCGGAGAAGAGGGTGAAGCCGCTCGGGGTCTCGGGGGCGCCCAGGTGGAGCACCACCGGCACGCCGCCGACAAGGCCGGCATCCAGGTTGGGGACGATGCGGACCCGCAGCGTCTCGTCGAGGACGTCGTCGGCGTCGGCGGGGTCGCAGGGGGGCTGACCGGGGACGGTGTGGCGCTGTAGCCGAACGCCGTCCACGCCGCCCACCTTGAGGGAGCCGGAGTAGGGCAGGGTGCCGAGCGCCACGAGGGAGTTCGGGTCGCCCGTGTCGAACCCAAGGGGCGGGTCGATCTCGGGCTCCAGGTTCATGACTCCGAGGGAGGTCTCGACGTCGCCGCAGCGGTCCAGCTTGGAGAACTCGACCCGCAAGGTCTTGCCGACCTCGAGGCCGCTCGCGAACAGGCGGGCCTGGAACTCGTAGATGCGGAGGTCGTCGAGCACCTGGATCCCCGTGCGGGCGTCGAAGATGGCCTCCTCCTCGCTGACGGCGGCGCTGTCCGACCGCGCGCCGAGGACGAGGTGGTGCACGTCATCGGCCGGCTGGGGGACGTGGAGGGTGAAGTCGTTGATGGGTTGGGAACCGCCCACCGGAGGTGGCTGCTGGCCGATGGTGCCCTCCCCGGTGTCGTCCGCCGTGGTGTAGAGGTAGAACGCGGTGGGTTCGATGATGGAGTCCCAGGTGCCGAAGGGGGCGCCGGGGTCGAAGGGGCCGAAGGCGTCAATCTCGTCCTTCTGCTCGGGGCTCACCGGCCGGGCCTCGGCGGGCACGCCGGCGAGCACCGGGAGGACCAGGGCGAGGCCCAGGACAATCTGGAGGACAAGGTTCGTTGGGCGGGCGGCGGCCATGGGTTCACCAGTCATGACGGGGCACCGAGGCACCCCTTGACGGACGTGCCGTGGACTTGGTGGGATATAACCACTACGATTCCCTGCGGCGCCGCCCCATGGCGAGGGCGGCCACCACGGCCACGAGAAGGAGGGGGAGGGGAAGCCCAGGGCTGTCCTTGCCGCTGCCCCCCCCGTTCTCCGGGGGGGCCTCGACGTTGGCGAGCACGGTCCGTTCATGGTGGGCAGTGCGGTCGCCAAGGGAGACCGCTTGGATGACGATGGGCCTGACCTCGTCCAGAGCCGCCGTCACGGGAATCCTAAGGGTTGCCATCGTTGTCGCTGATTCATCTGGCTGAATGTCACGAATTACGAAGGTTGACTGGCCATTTTCGAAGCCTAGAATCCAGCCGGAGGGCAGCGAACCCACCAGTTGAAGGTCGAAGGAGTCGACGGCGTTTCCGTCGTTGCGGACCGTGAGGTTGAACCGGGTCTGGTTCCCCGGGAAAATCTCGATCCCCGAGGGGGCGATGAGGAAGGGGTCGAACTGGCCCCCCACGGTGCCCGTGAAGCGGAGCCCCTCGTCGGGCGACCCTTCAAGGCGGACCGTGGCCTGCGCCGATTGCCCCTGCGCCACGTTGGCGGGCGCCTCCAGGAGGAGCTGGACCGCTACCTTCTCCCCCGCCGGGACATCGACCTCGGTGGCGCTGAGCTGCGCTGCCCAGCCGTTGCGGCTCAGGGTGGCGCTGAGGACGGCGTGGTCGTCGGCGTTCCCGAGGTTGGCGACGTTGAAGGTGAAGGTGACCGCCGCGCCCGGCTCGATGGCCAGGCTGGTGGCGCCGTCCTCCTCCAGCACCAAGCGCTGGACCTGGGGGACGGTGACGTTGAACTCGCTGCGCTGCTCGCCCACCCCGGCGAGCGTCCCGACGAGGGCGAGCGTGTAGTTGCCGGGTGCCGCGGTCTCGCCCGCCACCAAGTGCACCTGCACGTCCTGGGTGGCT
>DATDQC010000052.1:0-3649 GCA_035292455.1 Thermoplasmatota archaeon | reverse complement strand
CCTCGCCCATCGCCGCGGCAGCAGCCAAAGTGCCGGCAGCGCGAAGAAGACGAGGCCGAAACCGGCGAGGTCGGGGGACTCCAACCGGGTCGGCGAGGTGCCGAACGCGAGCATGGACGCGACCTTGCCTGCTGCCACGGCGACGAAAGCCGCGGCGACGTCGTAGACGAGCCAGGCCACGCGGGCGCGCTCGCGCGCCAGGCCCACCGCCACCGGCCGCAGGACGTAAGGCACCAGGTTCTGCAGGGCGTAGATGGTGGCGATGCCGAGCGGCTCCTCCAGGTAGATGCTGATGCTCCCCAGGGCAAGAAGCGCTGCGCCCAGGGTGACCACCAGAAGCGATCCGCTCCAGGTCCGGCGTGGGCCTCCCATCGCCAGGAGGGCGAGCAGGGCGACGAAGGCGGGAAGCAGGACCAAGGTTCCAAGGAAACGCGGAAGACCGTAGTAGAGCACGTCGCCCCTCGACGCCCCGTCGGCGACGTAGAACGAGAAGTAGGCGGCGTGGAAGGCCACGGTCGGCACGAAGGCGAGGGCGAGGAAGCCGTCGGAGGCGGTGGCGCCCGGGTCGCGCATCCGGCGCGCCAGGGCGAACCCCAGCAAGCCAAGGCCGACCATGGCGGGGAGGGTGTGCAGCCAGTCGAGCCGGGCGACCACGAACCCGTCGTAGGCGGCGGGGGAAAGGCCTGGCAGGAGGATGGCCGCGGCCCATGCGGCCGTGCCAAGGGCGATGCCACGGGCAGGAAGGTCCCAGGCGTCCCGGCGGCCTTGGCGAAGGGCGACCAGGCCGAGCCCCAGGATTGCGACACCGGTCACCATGTCGGCGAGCATGAAGGCGCGGTCGCCGATCTCGGGAGGCCGTCCGACGACGGCGAGCCAGGCGGCGCACCATCCGTTTAGGGCGAGGAGGGCGGCCGTGAGGGACCAGAACGGCCCGGCTGGCCGGCCCCGAAGCAGACAGAAGGCGACGGCCCACTGGAGCGCCCACCCCATGGCGAGAAGGGCGCGCAGCGGGAGGATCACGGTGGCGCCCCGCTACAGCTTGTCCACGGGGTCGGCGCGGCTGGCCCGGATGATCTCTGCGATGCGCTTCGCCTTCTCCATCTTCGCCTTCTCTTCCGGCGTCTCCGCCATGACGGGCGGGACCGGGGTCGGCTTGTTGTTGCGGTCGAGGGCGACGAAGGTCATGTAGCAGCTTGCGGTGTGGCGCTTCTCGCCCGTCTGCGGGCTTTCGGCCTCGACGCGGATGCCCACCAGCATGCTGGTCTTGCCGACGTGGCGCACGGTGGCGTGGATGATGAGGATGTCCCCGATGTAGACCGGCTCCTTGAAGTCCATGCGCTCCAGGCTCACCGTGACCACCTTGGGGACGCGGGCGTGGCGCCAGGCGGCGACGGCGGCCGCCTCGTCGATGTACTTCAGGATGGCGCCGCCGTGGACGTTGCCGTAGACGTTGGCCTCGTCGGGCGTCATGAGCTTGGACATCGTGGTCGCCGACTGGCTCATGGGGACGGCGGGAAGGGGCTTGGACACGTCGTGGCGATTGGGGCAGGGCACTTAGAGCCTGACGGCTCCCGCCAGGATGGCGGCCCCCAGCCCGGCGTACAGGCCCAGGACCAGCCAGCGTGGCGCGTCGCCGCGACGGGAGCGCTGGCGCAGCATCCAGGCCAGCGGGAGTAGGAGTGCGAGGATGGGGACGGCCAGGGACAGGCTGCCTGTCCACGCTGCTGCCCAGGCGATGGTTGCCGCTGAAAGGGCGAACCCTGCGTCGGCCGCACGCTTCCGCCCCAGCCGGACGACGGGGGTGCGCTTGCCGCCCGCGGCATCCGTCTCCGCCTGGCCGAAGTGGTGGAAGAACAGCACGAGCACGGCCGCCAGCCCGCACAGGATGCCCGGCACGATGGCGCGCATGGGGATGGTGCCGGAGGCAAGGGCCGCCGTGGTCCACGCCGGGATGGGTCCGAATCCGAGGAAGGTCACCGGTTCGCCCCATGTGCGGTGGCTGAGGCGGAAGGGTGGGGCGTGGTAGAGGAAGTTGAGGGCGACTCCGGCGGCGGCGAGGGCGAAAACCTGCCAGCCGCCCACACGCAGCCAGAGGGCGATGCCTACGGCGCACCCCGCCACGAGAAGCGCGGTCGCCACGGCATGCAGGGTCCGCACGGGGGCCAGGCGGGCGAGGCTGTTGCGCTTGGCCCGGTCGGCGGGGGTGGCGGCGTCGAAGGCATCGTTGAAGACGTTCACGGCGGCGTGGATGCACAGAAACGCCGCCAACACGGGGAGCCAGAGGGGGAAAAGGAAGAGGGATGGAGGTGGGCAGGGTGGTGGCCGCTCCCGCGAGAACGGGGAGGACGCCCACGATGTAGATCGGGGGGTCCAGACCGCGGACCCAGGCGCGCAGTCCCGCCACGCGCATCAAGCGAAGGCCGGATCGGGTGCGGCGAGGATCTTCTGCAGGGCCTCGCTGTACCACTTGTGGTGCTGGGCCTCGCTGCGCATGACGCGCTCGTACATGGCCGCCAAGCGCTTGTTGCCGGCGGCGTGGGCGGCGGCCGCGAACTCGGGGTAGGTCTTGTTGGCTTCGATGTTCTCGACGCTGATGGCCACGTGGAGCATGCGCTTGGCGACCTGGCGGCGCAGGGCGGGCTCGCTGTGGACGCGCCGGGAGACCTCGGCGACCAGGGCCTCCTGCTCGGCGATCTGGCCGCGGATGGCCTTGGCGGCCTCCGATTCTGGGGCGCCGGGGGCGAAGGTCCTGGCGGTCAGTTCGGGGTCGGCCTCGCGCATCCATACCGCGTGCAGCTTCTCCTCGCCGGCGACCTTGGTGAAGAGGTTCGCCAGGTCCTCGTAGCCGGCGGCGCGTGCCACCTTGCTGAAGCCCGAGTAGAGGGAGTCGTTCTCGTACTCCTCCACCTCGACCCCGGCGCGGAAGTTGTCGGCGATGGTGACGCCGGCCTCGGCCTCGCGGAAGAAGCGTTCAATGGCGTCCAGTTGGGCATCCCCAGTGGGGACAAAGTCGTCGTTGCTCATGGTGGGAGTCCTCCCAGTCTCCCTGACCCCGGCGCGGACTATAAGCATTGCACGCAAAAACAACTTCTTTGAGGTTGCTTATGGGTTGCTTGGCGAGGGTTCCGGCTACGCGGCTTCGGCCACCAGGAAGAAGACGCCGGTCAGGCGCCGGCGCTCTATCCGCACCGTGCGCAACCCCTGCTCGGCCGCGATGCGGGCCAGTTCGGAGGGGGGCGGGAACCGGCGCAGGCTGCGGCTGAGGTAGCGGTAGGCGTGCCACTGCCCGGTCGCCAGGCCACCCAGGAAGGGGGCGATGCCGTGGAAGTAGGCTCGGAACAGCAGGCGCAGCGGGGCGGAGCGCGGCAGGGCGACCTCCAGCACCACCAGGCGCCCGCCCGGCTTTAGGAGGCGGCGCATGGCGGCAAAGAAGCGCCCGGGGTCCTCGATGTGGCGCAGCAGGAATCCCGTCACGATGCCGTCAACCGAGGCGTCCGGGAGGCGGGGGTCGGCCGCATCCGCCACCACGCAGCGCACCCCCGGCAACCCCGGCAGGCCCCCCTGGACCATCATCTCTCGACTGGCGTCCAGCGCGATGGCCTGCGCCCGGCCTGCCGTGGCTTGCAGGATGAGCTTCGCCAGGTCCCCC
>DATDQC010000051.1:0-2561 GCA_035292455.1 Thermoplasmatota archaeon | reverse complement strand
GGTCAGGAGGACCGGGCTCCGCACCAGGCCGGGCTGCGATTCGAGGAGCACCTGGAGCGCCGGCTCGTCCACGTCCTCGGCGCCGCGGGGCAGGAGCTCGCCGTATCGGGGGTGGCGGGCGTCCACGAGAGGCCACAGTTCGCCGCCCAACCCCTTCCGGAGGAGCTCCCACTCGGCGCCGCGGGGGGGCTCGGCGTCGAGGTCGCGCACCGAATCGGCGCGGTAGCCGTTCGCCCGGAGGAACGCCTGGGCGTCGGCGGTCTCGCGGTCCCCCTTGCGGGCCCACAGGACGATGCCGGCCATGTCACCCCGCCTTCCTTGGCTTGGCGTGCGCGGGGACCTCGGGGTTGAACTGGTACTCGGGGACGTACTCCTGGCCCGACAGGCGTGCGATGGCCAGCATGACCTCGTCGGTGACCTTGCGGCACACCGCCTTGTCGGCCTGACGCCCCCAATGGCGGGAGACATCGACGGGCGACCCCGCGATGACGCCGGTCTTGGTGAATAGCCTCATCTTGCCCCCCTTGGGGCGCGCCTCGTAGGTCCCCACCATGGCGATGGGGACGATGGGGACCCGCATCTCGAGAGCGAGGCGGGCAACCCCGGTGTGCCCCTTGTGGAGTCTGCCGTCTAGGCTGCGCGTGCCTTCCGGATAGATGCAGAGGAGCCTGCCGTCCCCGAGCGCGCCGCGGGCGGCGTCGAGGGCGGCCTGGTCCCCCCTGCCGCGCTCGATGGGGATGACGTGCCACTGGCGGAAGAACCACGCCTTGGCGCGGCCCGACTCGAAGTGCTCGACCTTGCTGATGTTGACGATGGGGCGCCGTGTGGCCATGGGGAGGATGACGTGGTCGAGGGCGGAGAGGTGGTTGCTCGCGAGGATGGCCGCACCCTTCTTGGGGATGTTCCTGCGTCCCACGACCTTGACCCGAAAGCCGAGGCGGATGAAGGGGACCGCGATGGGCCGCATGAGGCTCCACAGCAGCGACATCGAGCGGACCAGGAGGTTTCCAGTTAAATAGAAGGCCGTTGTCCGCGCCGCCGCGGACCCTCATTGCCGAGGTCGTCTAACCTGGTAGGGCGCAAGCCTGGAAAGCTTGTGGGTCGAAAGGCCCCTGAGAGTTCAAATCTCTCCCTCGGCGTTTCACTCGCTGCGCTCGTGAAGCCGCCGAGGGTCCGCTCGCTTCGCTCGCTGGCCCCGAGCGCTGCTGCGCTCGGGGCCTCCCTCGGCGCATTCCACTTGCGCTGGTGCAACGTCCGTCACGCCGGCTTGGCCGCATGCAGGATACGGAGTCTCCGCAGCAGCAGGTACGCCCCGGCGGCCGCCGTCGCGACGACGTTGGCGTAGAGCAGGACCGTGAGGGCGACGGCAAACCACGGCGAGGCGCCCGTCGCTTCGATGCCGATGGCGAAGATGTCCACCAGGGCGTGGAGGACCACCGCCGCCCAGATGCCCCACCGCCACGCCACCACCCCCGTTAGGAGGGCGAAGAGGAAGGGCTGGAGGACGTGGATCCAGGTCCCGTAGCCGGCGTGGGCGAAGGCGAAGAAGACCGCCTGCACGGCGACGGCGACCGGCATCGGGGCCACGCGCGACAAGGCGCCTTGCAGGAAGCCGCGGTAGAGGAGTTCTTCCCCGAACGCGGCGGCGAGGCTGATGAGGAGGGCGTGGAAGACCGTCATGTTGTCCCACACGCTCGCCTCGTCGCCCTGGTGGAGCGCCGCGACGTCGCGGGTGAGGAGGTCCACGGCGACGGCTCCAAGAAGAAGGAGCGGGAAGAGAAGGAAGCCGGTCGCGAAGGAAGCCCCTTCGCCGCGCCGTCCGAGCGGCAGGCCGGCGCGCCGCAGGTCCGAGGCGATGGCGTGCGGGGATGCCGAGAGGAGGCGCCGCAGGCTGCCGCCGCGGGCGTAGAGGAGGAACCCGACCCCAAGGTAGCCGAGGTCGGAGAGCAGGCTGCGGCTGTACAATCCGGAGAGTTGGTACACGGAGTAAGGCCGGAGGACCGTGCCGCCGCTCACCAAAGGCTCGAGGGTGTTGAGGATGCCCCACAGGGTGAGCCAGAGCGGCACCGTCATGAGGCCAAGGCCCGCCGCTTGGTGGCCGCGCTTGCCGGTTGCCATCGCAACACCGGCGACCAGGAACGCCATCGCCCACGCCAGGGCGATCGTGGCGGGGAAGGGGATCACGGCGAGGGTCGACGCGCCTTCCACGTGCGCGGGTATGTGCCCTTCCGCATGACAACCCTTGCGGAGGTGGCGGCGATGCCCTTCTCCTCCTTGAGGATCTGCGGGCTCGTCATGGCGGACTCTCCGAGCGCCACCAACTCCCCCTTGAGGGTCAGGATGGCCACCGCCTCGCCGGGGCTGATGCCCTCGTCGAGCTGGGCAATGCCGATGACGGCGAGCGGGGCGCCGTGGCAGACGGCGTCCACGGCGGAGTCCCTGAGGACGATGGTGGGCAGGTGCGCGGCCATCGCCTCGACGGGGCGGACACAGCGTCGCAGCATCGCCTCGTCGTGGTCCTCAACCCAGAACAGGCGGGCGTCGAGGCAGTCGTGCAGCGT
>DATDQC010000050.1:0-3082 GCA_035292455.1 Thermoplasmatota archaeon | reverse complement strand
AGTGGTCGTGCAGGTGGTCGTCGTCGAGGAGCACTCCCTCGTCGGCCTGCATCCGGTCCCCCGGTGGCGCTCCCATTCCAGGCTGCGGGACGCCCGTCCGCCTTATGAAGGGTAGGCTCAGGGAGTGCTGGGTCAAGGCAGACGCCGAGGTTGAGAGGAGGCCGTCCCTACGGGTTGCCGAACCGGGAAGCCAAACGGCTTAACGTGGCGCCACGGCTCGCAAGGCATGGACGGGGTGCGGACGGCCTTGGCGCTCCTCGCCCTTCCCGACCCCGGCGACGCGCTCGCCGTCGTCCTCGTGGCGGTGGCCCTGGCACCGCTCCTCATGGTCGTCCTCGCGGGCCTCACCCACCACACCCGCTGGACCGGGCACCTCGAGGTGGTCCTGGCGGTCACCACCGCCGTCGCGGGCGGCCTGGTCGCCCTCCTCGTCGTGCTTCTCGAAGGGGCCCGCCCCCTTGGAGTCCACGGGTCGCTCGCCAGGTGGGAAGAGTGGTACCTGCCCCTCCTTGACCGCGTCGACCCCGGCATGCAGGAGGTCGCCCGTCTCGTCGCGGCGGCCACCAGCCTCTACCCGCTCGTGGCGGCGTTCCTGGCCCTCTTCGCGTACCTTGCGGTGGCGCACCGCTGGCGCGGGGCGTACGCCACCCTCTTCCTCGGCCCCGGCGCCGTGGGGCTGCTCTTCACGCTCAAGTGGCTGGTCCCCCGCGAGCCGCCTGGCCAGGAGCTCGCCTTCCTGCCCTTCTCCTCGTTCCCCAACGACACCGCAGCGCTGCTCCCCGTCCTTCTGGTCGCTTTGGCCTGGATGCGCTTTCATGCCCTCCCGAGCCGCCGGCAGGCCGTGTCCTGGGCCCTCCCTGCTTTCCTCGCCGCACTCGCGATTGCGGCACCCCTTGCCGCGGGGACGGCGTGGCCAAGCGATGTCCTGGGGGGTCTCATGCTTGCCGTCGCGTGGAGTGGCCTCTGCCTGCTTGGCCTGCGGGTCCTGCAGCGGGCGAAGGACCCCGAGCCGCGCTCCACGGGACCTGCCCCGCCCCACCGCCTGGTGGCGTTGCGGCAGGCCGCCAACCGGTTCCTGGAGCGGCTCTTCGCGTCGCCTCGGCCGTTCCTGGCCCTCATCGCACTGGGGGCCGCCCTGCGCATCGCCAGCCTGTGGACCTACGACCTCGGCATCGACGCCAACCGCTACGCCGCCATGGGGTGGTCCTTCGCCCAGGACGGCACCTTCACCATGCCGTGGGGCGACGTCTACAGCCCCGGCGCGGCGGCGCCGTCGCACCACTACCCGCCCCTCTACCCTGCCTTCCTGGCCGCCTTCTTCTCCGCCTTCGGGTTCTCCGAGACCTCGGTCCACCTCGCCGCCGTGGTGGGAGGACTCCTTGCCATCGCCACGACGTATCTTTGCACACGCGACCTCTACGGGCACGCCAAGGCGCTCGCGGCCACCGCCGCCGTCGCCGTGAGCCCCGTCCTCGTCCACAGCACCAGCCGGGGCTACAGCGAGGACCTGGTGCTCGCCCTCTTCGTGGCGACCCTGTGGGCCATCCTCAAGAGCCTGGAGCGCCCCGCTTTCATGGTGGCGGCGGGGGTGTTCGCGGCCCTCGGCTACCTCGCCAAGAGCTCGATGGGGCTCTTCTTCATCATCGCCGGCCTCGGTGGCCTGGCCTGGCGGACGTACTGGAAGGGGTGGCGCGTCCTCAAGGACCCCCCCTACCTCGCCGCCATCGTCCTCTTCGGGGCCACGGTGGTGGCGTGGGGCTGGCGCAACTGGAGCCTGTTTGGGTCCTGGGAGACCAGCGCGCACCTCTCCGCCGCCTACCAGCACGCCGCCCACGAGCCGGTGGCGTGGCTGCTGCGGAGCCTCCTCACGTTCCTCTTCCTGTTTGGCGTCGGCTACCTGGCGTTCCTGGGCCTGCTGCCGTGGCTGCCCCGGCTCCGGTCCATCCCTCGTTTGGCTTCGGAGCACGACTCCGGGCTGTGGCTCGCCATCGGCCTGCCGCTCCTCCTCACCGCCCTCATCGACTCCGCGCTCTGGCTCTACGAGGGGGAGTTCTTCTTCTTCAACGTCCGCTACGTCTCCTTCGTCATCGTCCCCTCCGTCTGGCTGGTGATGCGGCACGCCTCCCTCCGCGACGCCGGCGTGCGGGCGGCGACGGCGGCGAGCCTCCTCATCCTCGTCCTGGGCTCCATCGCGTACGCCATCCCGAACCACCCCGCGGCGCCCCGCTTGGCCAACGACCTGCGCGACGTCGTCGGGGACGGCGACACGGTGGCGTTCGTGGGGACCCAGGACGTCTACCGCTACTACTTCGACGCCACCGACGACGGGCGCCGTGACGTCCACGCCGAGGTGGTGGAGGACCGCGACGTCGCCAACCTGACCGCGCGGTGGGTGGTCGTGAAAGGGCAGCCGCCCGACCTCCCCGCCGCCTACGTCGAGGTGGCGCGCGAGGGCCCACAGGAAGGACCGGTCGCCGCCTGGAGCCTGTGGCGGCGCGACAGCCCGTGACGCCATCGCCGACAGCGCGTTTTTCAAGGCGTCCGGGGTGGCCGCAGCATGGCCCCGTCGGCGCCCCGCGTGGTCACCACCACCGACCTCCCCTTCCCGGTGCGCCGCGGCAAAGTGCGCGACGTCTACGACCTCGAGAAGGCCGGCGTGGGACCGTGGCTTCTCCTGGTGGCGACCGACCGCATCAGCGCCTTCGACGTCGTCCTCGAGCCTGGCATCCCGCACAAGGGGGCCTGCCTGACCCAGATGTCCAACTTCTGGTTCGACCTCCTCCGGCGCGAGGTCCCCAACCACCTCGTCGCCACCGACGTCGCGAAGTTCCCCACGGCACTGCGGCCCTTCGCCGCCGACCTCCGGAACCGCGCGGTCCTGGTCGAGAAGCTGCAGCCCCTCCCGGTCGAGTGCATCGCCCGTGGCTACCTCGCCGGCTCCGGGTGGAAGGAGTACCGCACGTCCGGCACGGTGTGCGGCATCCGACTCCCCGCCGGGCTCCAGGAGTCCGGCAAGCTCCCCTCCACCCTGTTCACCCCTTCGACCAAGGCCGAGACCGGGCACGACGAGAACATCACCTTC
>DATDQC010000049.1:0-3958 GCA_035292455.1 Thermoplasmatota archaeon | reverse complement strand
GGTCGCCCTCGAGCCGTCGCCTGGAGGACTCCAGGCGGTCGTCACTGGGAGCCCCACCGAGGCCCGCCTTGCAGGCGCGGTCATCCCGTATCCCGAGGCGGGGGGCGGCGCCTCGCTCCTCGCCCTCGTCGTGGTCACCGTCCCCCTCGTGGTGGGCCTCGCAGGAGCCGCAGGGTACGGCGGGCGACGCTGGCACCTGTCTCGCCGCATGGGCCGCCTCGAAGGCGCCATGGACGGCGAGGACTACGCCACGGTCGCGTCGCGGATGCCCAGGGCCCTGCTGCGCTCCCGCCGCCATGGCACCGACGCCCACGTCATGCACGCGGTCTCGCTGCTGCGCCTCGGACGCCTCAAGGAGGCCACGACGCTCCTGTCCGGCTGGACGGACGGGCCACGGGCGACCCTCGACTACCTCTGGGCCTGCCTGCACGCCTTGGAGGGACGCCGCTTGGAGGCCGTGAAGCGCCTGAAGGAGTGCCTGCGCCACGACCCCAGCCTCCGCCCCGACGTGGCGGCCAACCCCATGTTCACCCCCCTCCTCGCGGAACTGCGATTGGCCCCGGCGGCTTCGGCCCATCGGGAGGGATACACATAGGCCTCATCCGCGACGGCGACCGGACAAGGCAGCGAATCATCGCGTACATCGAAACGCATCCTGGGGTCCACAAAAGCCAGCTTTGCCGCGACCTCGGGCTGGCTTGGGGAACCCTCTCCCACCACCTCAAGGTGCTCCGGGGCGACTCCCTGGTTCGCACCTACTCTCGGAGCAAGGAGGTCCGGCTGTTCCCCGCGGCGACACCCGAGAAGCACCTGCGGTGGCTCTCCGCCCTCTCCGAGGGGGCCTCGGCACCCATCATCGCGGAAATCAGGGAGCGGCCGGGGGCGAGCGTCGGCGACCTCAACGCCACCTTGGGGCTCTCCCGCAAGATCATCCGGCGCCACCTCACCCTGCTGGAAGGGGAGGGTTTGATTGCCCATGAAGGGGACAACCACCGGCGGTACCGGTTGGGCCGCCACGACGGAATCGAGCGTCTGCACGGGAAGCGTAGCGGCACCGAGAGCCCGGCCATCCAGCTCCTCGAACCAGACGGGGAACGGCCGGCCACGGGAGAGCCGCAGGTCTGACGCCGCGCCGTGGTCCCCTTCTATCCACAACAGCCATACTCCGCTTACCTATCATGACGCATGCGTGCGTTCTCTCGCTACGTAGCCATGGCCTCGACCCTGCTCCTGCTCGCCGGCTCCATCGCCCTGCCGCAGTCCGCCCCTTCGGTTCCCGCCCTCGCGATGGGCCCCGCCATGCAGGAGGACGCCTCCCTTCCGGTCTGGGACGCCCTGCGCGCCCTCGGAAACGGGCCTGCGTCATGGGCTGTCCTGCTGACCAGCGATGCGGACGGCGACGGTCGGACCGACTTCCTCGAGACGGCCCGCCTCGCCGCCCAGGCTGCGGGCGCCCCCGGGACGCCTGCGGAGATCCTCGTCTACGGTGACACCGCGGCGCGCAGCCAGCTCCTCGCCCAGGTTCCCGGGGCGGTGGAGATTGAGGGAGTTGGAGCGGTGTTCCTGACCCAGCCCCTCGACCGGCTTGATGGGCTCGAAGTCCCCGGCGTCTCGCTCCTCGTGTGGGAACCGAGGGCCTACACCACCAACACCAACCCTGCCGGCGGCAGTCCGTCCAACCTCGCGCACGTAGCCCTCCACCAGGGTGGCTCCGCCTGGACTTCTGGGTACACGGGTTCGGGCGTGAAGATCGCCGTCCTCGACACGGGCGCCAACCCGAACCACCAGGCCCTGGACGGCGGCAAGATCACGGCGTTCAAGGACTGCACCTCAAGCACCACGACCGCCTACGACAACCACGGCCACGGAACGCATGTGGCCTCCATCGCGGCGGGCGACGATGGCACCGACTACCGAGGCCTTGCCTACCAAGCGGACCTGGTCATCGTAAAGATCCTCGACGGTGGCGGCAGCGGCACCATCGGATGGTTCCAGTGCGGCCTGAACTACCTCCAGACCGGGGGCTCGGGCGCCGACGTGACCACCATGTCGGCCGGCCTCGCGGTGCCTCCCTTGGGCATCACGACCCTCAACGGCGGCCCCAAAGACCTCTTCGGATGGGATTACCCAGCCGACCTGCACACCTACTACATGCCCTTCACCGTGGCAGCCGGAAACTGGATCGGCACGGTCGTGGAGTTCACCGGCGTGGACGAGACGACGCGCGTTGGAGTCAACGGCGTGAACCAGGTGTCCTCGCCCGGCTTCGCATACTACGTGATCACCGTGGGCGCCGTGGATATATACCAGGCTCCCGCGACCTTCACGGCGCTCGGGCCCGGAAAGCCTTTCGGCGCCGGCCTCCAGGTCAAGCCCGACGTGGCGGCAATGGGAGTGGGGACGTGGGGCGCTGTGGCCGCCACCTCAAATGACTACGTGCAATGGTCGGGCACCAGCATGGCAACACCCCTTGCCGCGGCGGCCATCGCCCTCATGATGGACAAGGACGGCACCTTGCCCCTCGCGGACTACGGGAACTTCCTCCGCGACGGCGCCGGTCCCGGGTGCGTCTACGCGACGTCCGCCATGTCCTGCTCAACAGCAGCCGGATACGAAAAGCCCGACCCCAACTACGTCGTCGGCCACGGTGTGGTGAAGGCCGACAACAGCCTGGCTCTGGTCTGAGGCGCGACTCGCAGTCGTCGCGTGGGGTCCTTGGCGAGCCAAGCCTGCCGCTCCAGACCCCAAACCTGGGCCTCTGCCCGGGCTCGTGCCACCTCGAGGCAAGCAACGCCCGCAGGGCTTTCCCTCGGTGTCAGGCTAAGCGCCGCCTCGCGGGCGGCGCTTCACGACGAGGAGCGCCAGGGTCAGCGCCACCCCTGCCCCGATGGCCGCCTTGGCGCCCGTGGACAACCCTTCCGACCCCCCGCCCGCCTTGTCCGTCCCGGCCGGCTCAAGAAGGTCGTCCACCCACGACGCGCCGTCGGCCGCGAGCGTGTCCCAGGCCGCGTAACGGCTCAGGGCAAGGGAAGCCGTGATGCCGGCGTTGTTGCCTGCCGCCGCCGCTCCCTCCGGCAGGCTTGAGAGCGAAAGGTAGGCCGCTTCGTGCCCGTGGGCCTTCAGGAGGGAGGATTCGCCTCCCAGGTGGGCCAGGTACTGCTCCTCGAGGCCGGGCCGAAGGTCGAAGCCGCCAAGCTGCGTGGAGGTGCGGGTCTGCCCCTCGACGTA
Source organism: Thermoplasmatota archaeon (assembly GCA_035292455.1). Taxonomy (GTDB): domain Archaea; phylum Thermoplasmatota; class E2; order JACPAO01; family JAHFTW01; genus DATDQC01. The sequence continues at coordinate 730 of DATDQC010000049.1, read as the reverse complement.
GCTCATCTGGGCATGGAGCGTGTAGGCAAGAGCCCCGAAGGCGTCGCCGGCCTGGAACGCCGTCTCCGCCGCGGTCTCCGAGAAGCGCGCAAACGCGTCGTGCGAGGGGCGGGGGTACGTCACTCGTTCCCGTACCTCCGCGACGTCCTCCAGCGTAAGAGGCGGCGAGCCGGGGACGACGGCGGGGGGCACAGGCGGGAGGAACTCCAGGAGGAGGCGCTGCGCCTCGACGGGCTGCAGCACCTGGAAGAGAAGGGTGGTGTTGATGGGCCTCGATTCCTCCTCGGCGCTGAGGCGGGCTGAATGGATGAAGGCCGTCACCAGGTAATCGGACGAGGCCAGTGAATAGGCGGGAAGGGCACGCTCGAGCAGGTTCTCAAGCTCGCGGCCGGCGGCTGGCGCCAGCAGGCCCGCGAGGCTGGCCACCGTGTCGAGGCCAACACGCATGTCCGCCCGTGCCCGCTCCACGGCGAGGGAGAAGACCTGCTCGTTGGGAAGCTGCGACCGGTGTTCTCCCCGTGTCACCTCAAGGAGGTCTTCCAGCCGCAGTCGGGCCAGGTCCATCACGGTGTCATGCAGGGAAAGGAGGGGGCGGGCGGCCACGTCGCGGCCGGCGAGCGGACCGGCGCCGAGGGCGAGGCGTTGGGCGTCGGCGGCTGCGAGGGCATCCACGATGGCTTGGGCGTCGCCGGGCTCCATTTCGGGGGGGAGCGGTGTGGCCCCGGCGTTT
>DATDQC010000048.1:0-2223 GCA_035292455.1 Thermoplasmatota archaeon | reverse complement strand
CATGATGAACGAGGTGTAGACCAGGGTAGCGAGGACGGCGCCGAGCGCCGGGCCGGCGAGGTAGACCGCGGCGTCCTCCCAGGTCTGCGTCACCAGGGCGGGCCCGAACCAGCGCGCCGGGTTCATCGCCGCTCCCGTGAGGGGGCCGCCGGCGAAGACGCCGATGGCGACCGCGAAGCCGATGCCGAGCCCGCCGATGCGGCCTCCAAAACGGTTGTCGATGGCGGTGCCGAAGATGACGAACATCAGGAAGAACGTCAGGACCGCCTCGACGAGGATGGCGGAGCCGGTGGTCATGCCGGGGCCAAGCCCTGGCAGTCCGCCTGCGATGTCGCCGCCGGGGAGCGAGCGGCGCGCCAGGAAGGCCCCGAGCATCCCGCCGGCGAGTTGGGCGACCACGTAGGCAAGGGCGTCCTGGATGGAGATTCTGCGACCGACGAGTGCCCCCAGGGTGACGGCGGGGTTGAGGTGGCCGCCCGAGACCGCCATGGTGGCGGAGGCCATCACGGCGATGGTGAGTCCGTGCGCGAGGGCAGCCCCCACGAGGCCGGACTCGCTTCCCGAGGTGAGGACGAGGACGCCGACGTAGATGAGGGCCAGGGTGCCCACGAACTCGGCTGCCATCTTTCCGGTGAGGTCGGTCTTGCCATCCATGAGGTTCCCTGCGCGGCCATGGGGCGGCCCCTATTTGACGGGGGCCGGGTTGGAACGCTCGGTTTCGCGTGGAGCCCGCTCGCGAGAAACGGGATTCTCTAGCAACACGTGGGGATCGGGGGCTCGCCGGGGACCTTGGTGCCGTCGCGCAGCCGCTCCCCCGAGACCGGCACCGGGTAGCGTCCGGTGATGCAGCCGGTGCAGAGCTCCTCTTCCTTGAAGCCGAGCGCCCCGTAGAGCCCCGGGTGGCTGACGTAGGCGAGGCTGTCGGCGCCGATGAGCTTGCGGATGGCCTCGACGTCGTTCCCGGTGGACACCAACTGGTCGCGGGTCTGCATGTCGATGCCGAGGTAGCAGGGGGCGACGATGGGGGGGCAGCCGATGCGGACATGGACCTCCTTGGCTCCGGCTCCCCGCACCATGGCGACGATGCGTTTCATCGTGGTGCCGCGCACGATGGAGTCGTCGATGAGGACGACGCGCTTGCCGGCCAGGATGTGCCGCATGGGGTTGAGCTTGAGCCGGACGTTGAGCTCGCGCGACTCCTGGGTCGGCATGATGAAGGTGCGGTGGACGTAGCGGTTCTTCATCAGCCCCTCCATGTACGGCAGGCCGCTCTCCGAGGAGTAGCCCTGGGCGTGGCTGCGGCCGGAATCGGGGACGGGCACCACGATGTCGGCCTTGACGGGCGCCTCGCGGGCAAGGACGCGTCCGATGCGCTCGCGCGCCTCCTGGTTGAGGATGCCGTCGATGACCGCGTCGGGGCGGGCGAAATAGACCCACTCGAAGAAGCAGCGCGCCGGCTTGGCGGCGGGCAGGTGGGCGACGCGCTCGACCTTGTCCTTGCGGACCCGCACCACCTCGCCGGGGAGGATGTCGCGCACGAACTCGGCCCCCACGACGTCGAGGGCGACCGACTCGGAGGCGATGACGTGGCCGCGCCCTTCCGGGAAGCGCCCGAGGCAGAGCGGCTTGATGCCGTAGGGGTCCCGGACCCCGTAGAGGTCGGAGCCGATGAGGAGGGAGAAGGCGTAGGAGCCCTGCAGCCGCTCCATGGTCTCCTTGATGGCGGCGACGTGGTCGCCGTTGTGCTTGGTGAGCTTGTTGGCAAGAAGGCGGACGACCACCTCGGTGTCGCTGCCGCCGTAGAACGCCCACCCCTTGGCTTTGAGCTCCTCCATGAGGTCGTTGGTGTTGGGGATGTTGCCGTTGTGGGCGAGCGCGATGCCTCCCGTCTGCCCCATCACGACCTGCGGCTGCGCGTTCTCCTCCGTGCTGCCGGCCGACGTCGAGTAGCGGGTGTGGCCAATACCGGTGCCGCCGCGGAGCTTCTTGATGACCTGGGGGTCGAAGACCTGGTCCACCAAGCCCATCGCCTTGTGGGTCCGCATCTCGTAGAGGCCGTCGAGGACGGTGATGCCACACGACTCCTGGCCGCGGTGCTGCAGCGCCTGCAGGGCGTAGTAGAGGTAGGGGGCCGCGTCGCCGTCGCAGGCGATGCCGACGACGCCGCAGTGGTCGTGCAGGTGGTCGTCGTCGAGGAGCACTCCCTCGTCGGCCTGCATCCGG
>DATDQC010000047.1:0-4114 GCA_035292455.1 Thermoplasmatota archaeon | reverse complement strand
CCCTCCTCGCCGCCCGCACCGAGCGGTGTCACGTAGCCGAAGTTGACCGGGTTCTCCTGGAAAATGACGAGCTCCTCGCCCATCTGGACCGATGGCTCCGCGGGCTTGGTGCCGGTCTCGCCGAACTCCACCAGCTCCTCGCCGCCAGCACCCGTCTCGCCGAACTCGACGAGGTCCTCGCCGCCCTCGACCGGCTTGTCGCCGAAGTCGACCATGCCCTCGTCGCCCTCGACGACGTTCATCTTGCCGACCTCCGACTCGCCGGCCGTGAAGTCCCCGAAGTCGGAGAGCTCGGTGGTCTCCATGAGGGCGTCCACCTCGGTCATCGAGGGGCCCGAGGAGAGCACTTCCTCGCCGGCGGTGAGGTCGCCGCCAAGGTCGAGGGGGTTGCCCTCGGCGTCCACCGCGAACGACGTGGTGTCGGGCGGCAGCACGATCTGGTAGTCCCGCAGGCCGGGGCCGGTGTACTCGAGTTCGATGACGCGCTCGCCCGCGTCGGGCTCCGCGGTGGACGATTCGCTGAGGCCCGGCATGCCGGGCGAGGTGCCGAGGTAGGTCTGGATCTCGACCTCCGAGTACCCGAGCCGGCGCAGCACGCTCTCCAGGTAGGGGCGGTCGGCGCGGGCGGAGGGGTCGACGGCGAGCCGGTCGAGCGTGCTCCGCAGGGGGTCCACTTGGGTCGACATGACAGGGGTCCAAGAGAGGTGGGCCTTCAAGAGGGTTGCCTTTGTTTCCTGTGGAGAACAGGGTCGCGCGCCTCTGGTTTCCCCCTCTGAACGTTTTAAAGGACCCCTCCCCTCGCCGCCCCCGCGCCCCTCCATGATCACCTTTGGTCCCGCCGGCATCCCGCTTTCCTGCAAGGGCCGGACGGTGCGCGACGGCATCCTCTACGCCCGCAACCTCGAGCTTGACGCCATGGAGGTGCAGTTTGTGCGCGGCATCCGCATGACCGAGGAGGAGGCCAAGAAGATCCGCGAGACCGCCGAGCAGGCGGAGATGGAGCTCCACGTCAAGGCGCCGTACTACATCAACCTGGCCGGCGACGAGAAGAACGTCGAGATGAGCTTCAACAAGATCCTTGCCGCCGGCAAGCTCGGCCACGAGATGGGCGCCGAGTCGGTGGTCTTCCACCCCGGGTTCTACGGCGAGCTCACCAAGGAGGAGACGATGCAGCGCATCGTCAAGAACGTCCGCGAGCTCCGGAACGTCTTCATCCGCGAGGGCTGGAAGCCCCGCCTCGGCATGGAGATCATGGGCAAGCGCAACGTGTTCGGGAGCCTCGAGGAGGTCCTCGAGGTGTGCCAGAAGGTCAAGGGGGTCATCCCCGTCCTCGACTTCGCCCACATCCACGCCCGCGGCAACGGCATCCTGCAGAACCCCGAGGACTTCCAGGCGGTCTTCGACAAGCTCGCCCCGCTCAAGCTCGAGCACCACCTCATCCACTTCACCGGCATCCACTACGAGAACGGCAACGCACGCTACCGCCTCCCCATCAAGAAGGGGGACCTCAAGTTCGAGCCGCTGTGCGACGTGCTCCTCGACAACAGCATGTCGGCCACCATCATCTCCACCAGCCCCATCCTCGAGCACGACGCGATGTACATGAACATCGTCTTCGACCGCGTCAAGGAGCGCCGCGACGCCCGCATCGCGCGCGAGATCCGCGAGACGCAGGAGGCCGACGACAAGAAGAAGCGTGAGGACGAGCGCAAGGTCCAGGTCGAGGCCGAGCGCCGCCGCAAGGAGGAGGAGGCGGCCCGCCAGAAGGCCGAGCGCGAGGCCGAGAAGGCGCGCCTCGCCGAGGAGAAGCGCCTGGCCGAGGAGGAGGAGCGCCGCCGCAAGGAGGCCATCCCGTTCTGCGAGGCGCTCACCAAGAGCCGCACGCAGTGCCAGAAGCGCGTCGACGGCAAGGGCAAGTACTGTGTCCAGCACAAGGGCTGGCGCGGCAAGACCATCTGGGACCTCGCCGAGAACAAGACGCCCCGGGTCAAGCAGTCCACCCCCAAGGAGCGCCGCCAGGTCGAGGTGTCCGCCTACGCCGAGGGCGACGAGAAGGGCGAGCCCTACTTCCTGTTCAAGACCAAGGACGACGAGTACCGGTTCCTCCGGGAGAAGAAGGAGGGCTGGAGCGCCGTCTTCAAGGTGCCCGACGGCAAGCGGGTCCGCTACAGCAAGCAGGGCCTGCCGACCCTCAAGGCGGCGGGGGAGAAGGGCGGCGAGTAGCCCCATGGACCTCAAGGAGCCCTTGGACTTCCTCGGCGCCGCCACCCGCCGCACCCTGCACGTCGAGGAGTCGGTGCTGCGGAGTTTCCTCGCCTCGCTGCAGCCGGCCCGGCGCGTCTTCCTCTACGGCCGCGGCCGCTCCGGGCTGGTGGCCCGCGCCTTCGCGGTGCGCCTCATGCATCTTGGGTACCAGACCTACGTCATCGGCGAGACCATCACCGCCCCGGTCACCCGGCAGGACGTCGTCATCCTGGTCTCCGGCTCGGGTTCGACCTACCCGGTCGTCATGACCGCCGAACTGGGACGGCGCCAGGGGGCGACCGTGGTGGCCATCACGGCGCAGCCCGACTCCGAGGTGGCGCGCCTTGCCCACGTCGTCGTCCCCCTCCTGCCGCCCGAGGGCAACGGCGAGCGCAGCCGGCTCGCCCCGCTTGGCACCCTGTTCGAGACCAGCGCCTGGCTCTTTTTCGACGCCGTCGTCGCCCTGCTCATGGAGCGCCTCGGCGAGACCGAGCAAAGCATGAGGAAACGGCACGCAACGCTGGAGTGAGCGAAGCGAACGAAGGCGGCGCGTGCCGCAGCGAGCGAGGCGAGCGGACTCTCCGGGCCTTCGGCCTGGAGGGGGCGGCACGCGACTTTGGAGTGAACGCTGGGCGGCGGCTGCGCGACCGAAGGTCGCGCCCGGGGGTGCAGGGGGCGGAGCCCCCTGCGAGACCCTGGATTTTCGGACAAACGCGGTCCGGCGAGCGCAGCGAGCCGGACCGCGTTTGTCCGTTAGAAGACCTCTCCCACGGCCTTGCACTTCGGGCAGGCGATCTTCATCGGCCGCACCCCGGCGTCGAGCACCATGAAGCGGTGGCTGCAGGTGCGGCAGGTGAGCCCCAGTTCGATGAGCTCCTTGGGGGGCCGGGGCTTGGGGGGCGTCCCGACGGGGGCGGCTTCGCCGTCGAAGACCCCGAGGCACTTGCAGTTGGGGCAGACGTGCGTGAGGGGCCGCTGCCCGGCGTCGTGGACGAAGAAGACCGCCTTGCAGTCCTGGCACTGGAGCTGCCGGAGCGACCCCTTGGCGAATCCGGTGGGGGCCTGGGTGACGCCGAACGTGGTGAGGCCGACCACGGTGAGGAGCACGGCCGAGAGGAAGGCGGTGAGCCAGAGCCAGCCAGTGAAGGGCATCCAGCCGAGCGCCCCCTTCGGGCCGCCCCACTCGAAACGGCCGGAGTCGTGCAGGAACAGGAGGATGAGCCAGGCGAAGAGGGCGCAGGCGAGGAGGATGAAGGAGAAGGAGAGGCGCCGGATGTCCCGGAGGTCCACGGCCCGCTTACCTCGCTGCGCCTTAAAGCGCCGACGCCGGCGGGCAGGCCCTACTTCTTCCGCTCCTCAAGGACCGCGTGCGCCGCCGCGAGCCGGGCGATGGGCAGGCGGTAGGGCGAGCAGGAGACGTAGTCAAGGCCGGTGCGGTGGCAGAACTTCACCGACTCGGCGTCGCCGCCGTGCTCGCCGCAGATGCCGACCTTGAGTTCGGGCCGCGTGCTGCGGCCCTTCTCGGTCCCCATCCGCACCAGCTGGCCGACCCCCGACAGGTCGAGGGTGCTGAAGGGGTCGTCGGGGATGAGCTTCATCTCGAGGTAGGGTCCGAGGAAGGTCGCGGCGTCGTCGCGCGACACGCCGAGCGTCGTCTGCGTGAGGTCGTTGGTGCCAAACGAGAAGAACTCGGCCACCGTGGCGATCTCCTCGGCGGTGAGCGCCCCTCGCGGGATCTCGATCATGGTGCCGACCGAGTAGGCGACCTGCAGGCCCGATTCCTCGAAGACCTGCTCGGCGACCCGCCGAACGACGGCTTCCTGGTCCTCGAACTCGCTGGCGTGCCCGACGATGGGAATCATGATTTCCG
>DATDQC010000046.1:0-3927 GCA_035292455.1 Thermoplasmatota archaeon | reverse complement strand
GGGCATCTCCCCGGCGGCCACCATCGACCGCGGCGCCATGACGTCGCTCGGGTCCAACCAGTGGCAGGCCAGCATCCCGGTCCCCGTCGGCGGCTGGAGCAGCCAAGGCCTCCGGACGCTGCAGTACTACGCCTCGCCGCTCACCGACATCCGGGGCAACGGCGGGGCGAGCGCCACCGTGAACGACCTCGTGGACCTCAGCGGCGCCACCCCCGTCTACGTCTCCAGCCAAAGCGTCGTCGCCCCCACTCCGCCGCTTGCCAACCCCACCAACCTGGGCGCCGACGACGGCGCACTCGCGGTGCTCTCCGAGGGGGCCACGACGGCGACCGCGGTGCTCGCCACCAACAACCAGGTGAGTGCCTCGGGGTGGAGCAGCACCGGCAGCAACCCGGAGGACGCCACGACCTCCAACAACGGCTACCGCACCAACAGCGCGAGCCCGCCCAACCCGCTCCGGCTCGGGTTCCCCAACCCCTCGCCGGGCGGCACCATCACGCAGGTCAACGTCAAGGTCGAGCAGTCCATCACCAGCTTCGTGGACAACGCCTGGGCGGTGCGCGCCTGCGTTGCCGGAGGCGGCTGCGGCACCACCTCCGCCACCCAGCTCGGGACCTCGAGCGGCTCCACCGACGTGACCCGGACCTTCGACGTGACGACGCTCCACCCCACCGGCGCCAGCTCCTGGACCTGGACCGACGTCAACAACCTCGAGGTCGAGGTCCTCGTGGGCTTTGGCGCCAACGGCAACCGCGACGGCAGCACGGCGCGCGTGGACTACGTCACCGTCGAGGTCGTGCACGCCACCTACACCGGCACCCTCCAACTCGACTGGACCGGCGTCCCGGTCTCCTCCACCTACTTCCTCGACCTCGAGTACACGGCGTCGGCGGACGAGACCTTCAACGTCAACGTCTGGGACTGGACGACCTCCAGCTACGCCACCCGCGGCACCCTCACCGCCACCTCGCCCACCCCGTTCGCCTACCTCCTGACCGCAAACGAGGTGCAGGGCGGCGCCGTCCGCGTCCGCCTGGTGGACGTCAACGCCGCCGACACCGTCCTCAGCACCGTCAGCCTGGACTACGCGAGGTTGGACCTGGTATGACGCGCCGCCGCCCCTCCTGCACCGACGATGCCGCCGTCTCCAACGTCGTCGGCGCCATCCTCCTCTTCGCGCTCTTCACCATCACGCTGATCACCATCCAGGTGGAGTTCGTGCCGGTGTGGGACAAGCAGCGCGAGCGCGACGCCAGCCTCGAGGTGGCGGGCCAGATGGGCGCCATCAAGGCCGACCTCGACCGCATCGCCGCCAACCAGACAGAGACGGCGCTCGCCGAGCCCATCTCGCTAAGCCGCGAACGCGGCTTCTCCTTCTTCGGCTCGAACGTGCTGCCCGGGGAGGCGCGCTTCACCCCGGTGGCGGGCGGCGCCGGGATGACCGTGTCGTCGGCCAACCCCGTCGCCCTCACCAAGGCCGGCGGCCAAGACCTCGCCGAACTCAGCGAGGACTGGACCTGGACGGGGGCCAACATCCCCGACATCCTGGGCATCCAGCACCTTCGGATGCGCATCCCCTCCCCGAACGGGCTTCCCACCGGGACGCAGACGCTCACCTTCACGGTAACCGACGCCGCCTCCAACTGTGTCGGCAAGGCCACCCTGGTCGCCACCGGGACGACCCTCACCACGAAGGCCATCGAGGCGCGCGTCTTCCCCGCCCTGACCCCTGCCGCCGCGTCCTGCGGCGCCACCGCCATCGACATCGAGACCACCTACATCGGCACCGCCGCGCCCACCTACTACTACCACGACTTCATGGCGAGCGGCCCGCTCCGGGCCGTCCTCGCCGCCGTCCCCTCCGGCCAGTATCCGCTCCAGGCCTCCTTCACGCAGGGCAACACCGGCGGCCAGGTCGCCATGATCTACGACCAGAGCACCGCGTTCGGCACCGTCCGCAGCGGCTCGAGCGGACTGGTGTTCCCAAGCCTCAACCAGGCCTACACGAGCGGCGACCTCTCGGTGAGCCTCAACCACCAGCGCCTCGAGCGCCAGGTCTACTCCTTCGAGTACGGCGCGGTCTTCCTCGACCAGGAGCTCGGCGCCGCGATGGCGGCCCCACCCGGCTTCTCGGTCTCGACCGCGGCGGCGCAGGCCGGGCTTTCGTGGGCCTTCCCGCTCCTCACCGGCGGCTCCTCGGCGGTCACCGGGGCCCCCGCCGCGACCCTCACCATGATCCCGAACGGCGGCAGCTCCCTCGGCCTGTCGGCGCAGGACATCACCGTGACCCTCACCACCGACCATCCCGCGCAGTGGGCCGCGTTCTGGGACGAGCGCCTGGTCCTCGCCGGCCTCACCTCCTCGCCCGCGACACCGAGCGCCCCCTGCACCGTGCTCACCGCCTCGCCGCAGTACACCATCACCACCACGGCGACCAGCGCGACGCTGGTCTTCTTCGGCCCCTGCTCGGCGCCGGGGGACGCCACCCGGGACATCCTCCTCGACATCGTGGCGGGAGGCGCATCGGTGGAGCTCCGGCCTGCCGGGTGACGACATGGCTTCTACCTTGTTCCCAAGCCGTACATACGCCCGCCCGACGGAGAGGCGCGGCATGCCGAGCCGGGCGGGCCGCCGCTCGTTCCCGAAGGACGTCCAGGCCGCCTCGGAGGTCATCGGGCCCATCCTGCTGGTCGCCGTCGCCGTGCTGCTGGCCGCGGTGTACTTCTTCCTGGTTTCCAACGTGGAGCAGGAGCCCGAGCGCGTGGAGTCGGGTGCCCGCGCGACGTACTGGACCGACGGCTACTGGATCGAACCGACGGGCCCCGACAGCATCCCCGTCGCGGGCTCGAACATGCACATCACCCTGGACGGCGTCGAGCAGGTGGTGCCGCTGTCGCAGTTTGGCGGCCAACTCGGCGGGGCGGCGGAGTGGGACGTCGGCACCCGGCTCTGCATCGTCGGGTCGGCACCCGGCTGCTTCGCGCCGCAGGCCTCCAGTGTCCAGGTGACGGTCTACACCGCGACGGAGTACGTCTTCTCGGTGCGGGACCTCCAGCTCGGGGTCCCCGCCTTCGACGTCGGCCCGGGGTCCGGCGGCGGCATCACCATCCTCACGAACGTCCCGGTCCGCATCGACAACGTCGGTTCCCAGATCACCTGCGGCCAGTCCGGCCCCCAAATCCCGGTGTCGGCGCGCCTCACCCAGGACGGCGGCGCCTCCTATGCCGCGTTGTGGGGCGGCGGCCCCCTCAACCCCAACGGCGGCGAGACCCTGCTGCTGCCGTCGGTGGCGGTCGGGTCCGTCCTCGGCGTGGAGGCGACCTTCTCCGGCGGCGGCTGCTCCAGCCGGACCCACGCCTCGGTGCCCGCCAACCCCAACGTCCTGGTCCTCACCGCTGGCGACCCGGCACCCAACAAGCCCCCCTACGCCGGGCAGGCCCCGCTGGCCACCTTCCTCCAGCCCTACGTCAACACCGCCACGCAGAGCATGGTCCTCGACTACAATCAGGTCATCCTCCTCTTCGAGTACGTGACCGACCTCTCAAGCGACGCGGCCGACTTCCAGGACCTCGTCATCCTGTTCACCATCGGGTGATGCCATGGCGCCGCTTCGACCCGTTCCACGACCAAAGCATAATGGCGCTGGGAGGGATTGACCCACGATGCGATTCTCTGCGGCAGGGTGGCATGGGGACCCAGGCGGTCGTCGCAGCGCCCGCGTCAGGCCGCCCTTCAACCAAGGAGGAGCCCTCGCGGGGTGAGCCATGGCCAAGAAACCCTCCCCTCCACCGCCGGCCGGACGACGGGCCAAACTCGCCCGCACACTCCAACGCGACCGCACCGCCCCCGCCCGGCCCTCCCCGGCCGCGACGCGCGGACCCGAGGTGGCCATCGACCTTCCTTCGGCCCCGCGGCGCGCGCCCCCGC
>DATDQC010000045.1:0-4322 GCA_035292455.1 Thermoplasmatota archaeon | reverse complement strand
AAGCAGCGTGGAGGCGGAGACGAGGGGGTGGAGCCTGACCTTGGCGGCGGCGAGGGCGGCGACGGCGCCCGACTCGCGGTCCACCACGACGGCGGCGTGCTCGACCTTGGCTCCGGCCGCCCGCAGGACCTTCACGGCCTCCAGGGTGGAGTTCCCCGAGGTGGTGACGTCCTCGACCACGAAGACCGCGAGCCCCGTGGGGTGGCGCCCCTCGATGCGCTTGCCGGTGCCATGGGTGCGCTCCCCCTTGCGGACGATGAGGAGCGGGAGGCCCGACTCCAGGCTCACCGCGGTGGCGAGCGGGACGGCGCCGAGCTCCATCCCGGCAACCGCGCCGAAGGGTCCGAGGCGGCGGGCCTGCTCCGCCATCGCCTTGGCGACCAGGCGGAGGGTGCCGGGGTCGGTGGTGGCCGCCTTGACGTCCACGTAGTAGCGGCTTTTCTGGCCGGAGGTGAGGGTGAAGTCGCCGAACTTCACGGCGCCACAGCGGAGAAGGGCTCCGGCGACGGGGTCCACGGGGCTGGCCAGGGGGAGGCGGTTGAAAAGGAGGAGGGCTTCAGAAGAAGCTAGATGCAATCTTCCCAAGCGTCTGGCGCCGTATGATAGTAGCACTGTGCATAGTCCAATCCCCCATACCTTTGGATAGCTGAGGGGCATCTTGGCTGCTGGCGTTTGGTTCTCGGCGGGCGCCACAGGTCTCGCTGGGCCGGAGACCAAGCGGGAGGGCAACGGGGTCCACGCGGTTGGCCGGGGAGAGGCAGTTGAAAATGAGGAGGGGCTAAGGGGGTGAAAGCGTGAGGGTATAGTCCGTATTGGCGGTCTCCGGAGCGGCACCGCAGGCGAACACCTGCACGGCCCCGTCCGGGACTGTTCCGGATTCCCCGGCGCCGACGATGGCTGGCGTGGCGTCCCAGAATTGAGCCATGTAGCCCGGAGCCGCGAACGAATAGGACCATCCCCAGGTGTCCGGAGAGAGGTCATGGATGTTGCCCGTCACGTTGCCCGGTGTTCCCAAATCGTGATGGACGGCTTCCATAAGGCACGCGCTGAACGCCGCTCCGTACGGATCCGGGAGGATGACGTGGCCCACGAACACCACTGTCGCGGGTCCACCCTCGACCACCGTGAGCGAGACAGTGCGGGTCGACTCCTCCGTACCGTCGCTCAAAGTGAAGGTGGCATTGTAGACGCCGGCCGCCTCATAGGTGAACTCCACTTCGGCGGGAAGGTCGTCGCCGGTCCCGTCGCCTTCGGTCTCCCCGTCCTCGTCGGCGTCAAACGTCCAGTCGAGGTCGTCGCCGTCCTCATCGCTGCCGTCAAGCGTGAAGGTGACCAGAAGAGGCAGGGCACCGCCTTCCGTGGAGGCTTCTACCGTCGCCACAGGAGCCTGGTTGGAGCCACCGCCCGTCGTCGGTGCCGGCCCCGAGGTTGTCGGGGCACCGGTCGTTGTGGGCGCCGGCCCCGTCGTCGTGGCGCCGCCCGTCGTGGGGGCGGGGGTGGTGGTATCGCCGCTGTCGTCGTTCTTGCCCGAGCAGCCGGAGAGGAGTGCCGCCACCACGAGAAGGCCGACGAGCCATGCGCGCATAGACCGGGGGTTGCCGAGGGGCTTCTTAGGCGTTGCCGTGGCCCAGCTTCTTTAGAACAACAGGGTGTCGCCGTTGAGGCAGCCGGCGCCCGCCGGATGGTTCTCCATAGCCAACGAAGGTTCGTCGCTTAGCTGCAGGCCCGGAAGGTCGTTGGATTCCTGGTAGAACCAGGTGCCCCCGGTGTTCTCGATGTAGAACACCTGCGCCTCCGGCGGGCCCGGGTCTGGCGCGATGGTGACATAGTCCAGACCAGGGCAGGTTCCGGCGAAGGGGTCGGGCTCGACGGATGGCGCAGCGACCTGGATGTGAAGGGAGTCCTCCGCGGACAGCTCATCGTCCGTGACGTTGAGGACCACGAGGTAGTCTCCGGCAAGGTCGAAGGTGTGGGTTACGGTGGCCGGGAAATCGTCGCCGGTGCCGTCGAAGTCCACGGTGCCGTCCCCGTCCACGTCGAGGGTCCAGGTGAGGTCGTTCCCGTCGGCGTCGGCCCCGTCCAGGGTGAACTCGACGGCAAGCGGCGAGACTCCCTGCGTCTCGTTGGCCTCAAGGCTCGCCGTGGGGGCGCGGTTGGCGGGCCCGGTCGTCGGCGCCGGCCCGGAGGTCGTGGCACCGCCCGAGGTGGTCGACCCAGCGGCCGTCGTGGTGCCGCCCGTGGTGGGGGCGGGGGCGGTCGTGGTCGTTCCGTCGTCGCCCTTGTCGTTGCCGCCGGAGCAGCCGGCGAGCGCGACAATCAGCAGCATGCCTGCAAGGACCCTGTGCATGGAGCGCGATGGACCAAGCCCTTCATCGCCCTTGCGGCAGACGGGTCGCCTCTCACGCCTGGTAGTGGACCGACGGCATCACGCCGCCGTCGCTCCAGAAATAGGCGACCTCGTAGGGTGGAATGACCCCTTCGAGCGGCACGGCACCGCCGGTCTCGCCATCCTCAAGGCTCCCGGTGGCGAAGGTCTGCCCCGTCACGCACATGTCGTCGGCGTCCCAGAACGTCACGCCCCAGTTGGCGATGGCCTGGCCGCCGGACTCGTCGCTCACTTCGGCGTGGAAGGTCAGGCCGAACGTGGCCGGGTCCACTTCGAACCAGAAGTAGAATATCTCGTTGCCTCCGCCCGGTGCGCAGAGGAAGGAGTCGGCGAACCCGACGAGGCCGTCGTCCCCGAAGAGCCAGCCTCCAGTGAACTCCTGCACGAAGCCGGGCCCGGCGGAGGTCGCGTTGATGGTCAGGTTGTACTCCGTTTCGTCCTCGCCGTCGCTCAGGCGGTAGACGACGAGGAAGTCCCCGGCCGAACTGTAGGTGTGGGCGACCTCGGTCGGCAGGTCGGCGCCGCTCTCGTCGGCGGTCCCGTCGCCAAACGAGAGTTCCCAACTCAGGTCGCCGCCGTCCACGTCCGTTCCGGTCAGGGAGAACTCGACGTCGAAGGGGATGGCGCCGCTGACGAGGGAAGCCTCGACGGACCCGGTCGGCGGTAGGTTCTCCTCGGGGGGTGCCGAGGTGGTTGGCGCAGGACCCGAGGTGGTGGCCGGGGCCGTCGTGGCCGGGCCGCCACTCGTGGTCGGCGCAGGGCCCGTCGTAGTCGTCGGTTCGTCGTCGCTGCTGCCACCGCCGCCCGAGCACCCGGCGAGCGCTACGGCAACCAGAAGGAATGCCAGGAAGGCCTTCATCGGGCACGGGCAGATTTCCCGAGGCATAAGCCTTCTGTCCCTCCCCTATCCCTCGACCACCCGGTGCGCGGCGTCCACCAGGCGGACGACGCCCTGCAGCGCGGCCCGCAGGCTCGCCACGTCGCCGGCCTCGAGCCGCACGCGGAGCATCGCCCCGTCGGCGACGATGGAGCAGGTGGTCCCCTCGGGGCCCGACTCGGTTTCCTTGGCAACCGCGGCGAGGACCCAGCGCGCTGCGTCGGCGGAGGCGCAGGGTAGCTCAAGCTCGGCGCGGTGGGGCACGAAGACGGGGAGGGTGCCGGCGGTCAAGAAGGCGACGCGCCCGACGCTACTCCGACTTCATCGCCTTGGCGACGGTCGGGCGCTCCTTGTAGAAGATCTTGGAGCCGCAGTAGGGGCAACGGATGCCGATGTTCTGGGCGTTGAACTCGACGCGCTTCTTGCAGACGCCGCACTTGTAGGCCATGCTACGCCTCACCGCCTTCGGCGGTCTTCGGGGCCATGAGCTTCTCCTGGATGCCGCGGAGCGCCTTCTCGGCGCCCTGGCCGGCGCCGGTCTGCGGGGTGTAGGCGCCGCCGGCGAAGGTGTGGCCGCACTTGCGGCACGACCAGATGGCGGTCTGGTCGCGGAAGACGGAGGCGTGGCCGCAGCGGGAGCACGGGTGGGCGGCGTGCTGGACGCGTTCGATGGTGGCGACCTGGCGCCGGGCGAGGCCGCCGTAGCGGGGGCCGTAGCGGCCGGCGGGTCCGACCTTCTTGGTGTGGGACATGGGGACGCTCCGCGGGTGGACCGGGCCACGGTGGGATTGCTATAAACCTTGGGGTGCGGCCTGGAGGGGAAGCCCCAAGCGGGGCCCGGACGTGGCTCCGCCGTGGAGCCCGCCGTGGTCCTCTTCGACGCCGACTGCGACCTCTGCCGCAGGACGCGCGCCTACGGCGACGGCCACGGCCGCCCCGGCCTCCTCCGGTTCCTGCCCAACACGGATCCTGAGGGGCGCCGGCTCCTCAAGGCGCACGGGCTCCTGGGGTCCGAGAAGGACACGCTCGTCGCCGTCGTCGGGGAGCGCGCCTTCACCC
>DATDQC010000044.1:0-10273 GCA_035292455.1 Thermoplasmatota archaeon | reverse complement strand
CCAAGATTGGATTCGTGGTTTGGTCGAGGCCAGCCCCTACTGGCAAGCCCTCAAAGGCCACCTGACTGCCCAACGCTGAACCTGGACTTTTGCTCCAGGCCACCGACTTTTGCTCCAGAGAGCGACTTTAGGCACAGAGCCACGGGCCCCTTAAACCAGAGAAGCGCCCCGAACGGAAGCGATGAGACGAATGGCAAGGCGGCCACGCTTGGCGCTGGTTCTCGCCGGCCTGGCGACCGCCGCCGTCGCGGCGGCCCTTGCGTTCTTGCCGGAAGGCTCGAAGGCAGCCACGGCGGTGGACGACGGCGCCACCACGGCCACCGCAGCGCTGGCCGCTGTTCTGGCGGCCAGGCGGGCCCGACTTGGTGGGGCCCCCCGGCGCCCATGGGCCCTGCTGGCAGTTGCCCTCGGTTTCATCGCCCTCGGGGAGTTCTACTGGCTCCTCAGCGACTTTGTCCTCAACGAACCCGTGGGCCTCCTCTCTGCTGCCGACCCAGCCTATTACCTCGGATACCTCTTCGCCTTGGCCGCCCTTGCGGGGTGGTTCCCGCGCCGGGAAGGACGCTACGGGCCTTTCCGGCAGGCCATCACGGTCGTCATCGTGGTAGCGAGCCTGGAGTTGGCGGCTTGGTTGACATTCCTTCGCCGCGCCACCACGGCGGAAGGCATGGGCACGGCGGAAGTCCTCGTCGCGGCCGCCTACCCCGCCATGGACATCGCGGTGGCTGCGGCCTTCCTGGTCGTGGCCCGCGTGACCGAACTCCCCGAACGGGTGCCCATCCTGCTCGTCGGCCTGGGGTTCCTGGCCTGGATGGTGGGAGACCTGGCGTATGCCGTGCTCGCTGTCCAGGGCGCCTACAGCTCTGGTTTCCTCCTTGCGGCGCTGTGGGTCGGCGGCTACCTCCTCGTCGCCGTGGCGGCCTTGTGGCCCACCTCGGCGCCTTCCGCTGCTCCCTCGAAGACACCGGCGTTCCAGCGGCTCGACCTGGTCCCCACAGCCGCCGTCCTCGTCGCTCTCCTGGGGGGCGGAGTGGCGGTCTGGCGCGGCGTTCCCGTGGACCGCGTCGCCCTTGCCTACGCCCTGACCATGGTGCTTGGGCTTCTCTTTCGTCAGCACCTGTTCGCCCTCGACGTCCGCCACGCGCAGCGCTCCCTTTCGGACCGGGAAGGGAAACTCGCGGAGGCCCAGGCCATCGCCCACCTCGGCTCCTGGGAGTGGGACGCGGCGCACGACCAGGCGAGCCTGTCGAAGGAGACCTGCCGCATCTTCGGATACGAAGCCGGACGCGGGCCGTCCACGGTCGCGCAGTTCATGGCCTGCATCCACCCGGACGACCGGCCGGCCATGGCGGCGAACTTCCAGTCCGTCATGGAACGTGGCAACGGGTACGACATGGAGATGCGCATCGTCCGTTCCGACGGCGCCGTCCGTTGGATCCGCAACCGCGGCAGGGTCGCCGCGCGCTCTCCCGACGGCCGGCCGGTGCGGCTTGCGGGAACCTGCGAGGACGTCACGGAGCGCAAGACGGACGAGGCGCAGCTCCAGCTCCTCTTCCGCAACTCGCCCGCCATCATCTCCCGCTACGACCAAGACCTCCGGCTCCTTCTCACCAACCTCTCGCCGACCAGCCTGCCCGGCCTCGACCTCGGCGACCCGCGGGGGAAGCGACCCAGCGAGATGAACGGCGTGGACCCTGCCGAGGCGACCCAGGCCGAACGACTCCTGAGGGAAGTCCTGGCGACCGGGGAGCCGCGCACGTGGAACTTCGTGGTCCCCCTGTCGGGCGGCCGGCGGAACTTCCACAGCAGCTTCTTCCCGGAGAAGGCGGCGGACGGCTCCGTGAAGACCGTCGTCCACATCTCCCACGACGTCACCGACCTCGTGGCTGCCGAGGAGCGGTTGCGGGACTCGGAGGCGCAGCTGCGGTCGCTCCTCGACAATCTTGATGAGGTGTTCTTCTCCGGCTACCTGGACGGGCGGCCCGGCATCATGTCGAGGGGGGCCGAGCGCCTCTTTGGAAGGCCGCTCGCTGACTTCCAGCGCGATCCCGGCCTGTGGGCCAAAATGATCCATCCTGACGACCAAGCCCGCGTCATGGCCGGCTACGCCAGGCGCATCGCCACCGGCGAGGCTGAAGCCGAGGACGCCCGCGTTGTGCGTCCCGACGGCGCCGTCCGCCATGTCCGCACCTCCATCCACCCGGTGAAGGACGCCACGGGCAAGGTGGTCCGGGTGGACGGCATCATCCGCGACGTCACCGCTGAGCGCGAGGCCGCGGAGCAGGCGCAGAATGTGCGCGAACTCAAGGAGCAGAGCGAGTTCAAGACGCAGTTCCTCAACATGGCGGCCCACGAACTGGCCACCCCCATCACGCCCATCAAGCTCCAGCTCGCCATGCTTCGCAACCGGCCCGACATCCCCACCGTGGAACGGGACGGACTCGCCGTGCTGGACCGCAACCTCGGCCGCCTCGGCTCGCTGGTGCAGGACCTCCTGGAGGCGGCGCGGCTCCAGGGCGGGCGGATGCGCCTGGCCGCGAAGCCGCTGCCTCTGCGGCGCCTGGCCGCCGACCTGCAGGCGACCTTCGCCGAGAAGGCGAGGCTGGAAGGGGTGTCGCTCGCCATCGAGGCCGAGGAGGTCGAGATGGTTGCCGACGAGGCGCGCCTCCAGCAGGTGCTCACCAACCTCCTCCACAACGCCATCAAGTTCACGCCCGCCGGCGGCTCCGTCCGCCTGGTGGGCCGCCGCGCCGGCGACAACGTCGAGATTCGCATCACCGACACGGGCGCGGGGTTGGAACCCGACCAGGTCTCCCGCCTCTTCGAGCCTTTCAGCCAGGTGCACGACCCCGCCGTGGTGCCGGCGCAGTCGAAAGGGGGCACGGGCCTCGGGCTCTACATCTCCCGGGGCATCATCGAGCGGCACGGCGGCCGCATTGGCGTCGAGTCGGCCGGGCGCGGAATGGGGAGCACCTTCTGGTTCCAAATCCCGGTCGCCGGCCCGCCATCGGCGCCCGTCATCCCTTCTTCGCCTGCCGCCGCATGAGGTCGAGCGAGCGCTGCAGGGCAGCGTCGCGCTGCTGGGCTGCCCGCCTCGCCTCCAAGGTGGTCCGCACCACGTCGCGCACCATCTCGGGCTCCATGGGTTTGGTGAAGAAGTGGGCGATGCGAGCCTCGTTGAGGGCCCGCAGCGCAAGCTGCATGTCCGGGAAGGCGGTGAGGAGGATTCGAGGCACGTCGGGGGCGAGGGCGCGCGCCTCGGACAAGAACTCCAGGCCGTCCATTTCCGGCATCTTGTAGTCGCTGAGGATGACCTCGATCCGCTCCTTCCTGAGGATGGCGAGGCCGGCCTGCCCGGAGGTGGCGGTGTGCACCACAAGGCCGGGGATGGAGCCCTCCAGGTAGCCCTTCAGCGTGGAGAGGATGTCCTCCTCGTCATCCACGGCAAGTACTGCCCACGCTTGGTTTGACGGCACGCCCAGCCAAGCCTTCCTGCGGCGCAAAAACCTTGTGGCTGGAAGGGGCGCCAGCTTCAAGCAAAGGGCCGCCTGGTCCGGCCCGTGCACGTGGATGGCGTCGAGCAGGTCACCCCCCGCGAGGCGGAGGGGTTGCTGCGTTCCGACCGCGCCCTCCTCCTCGACGTCCGCGACGACGATGAGTGGGAGGCCGCCCGGATCCAGGGGGCGCTCCACATCCCGGTGCGCCAGCTCAAGGCGCGCCACACCGAGGTGCCGCGCGACCGCACCGTCGTCTGCCAGTGCGCCGTGGGGAGCCGCAGCCAGTGGGCCGCCACCTTCCTCATGGCCCAGGGCCACCCCGACGTCCGCAACCTCATCCACGGCCTCTCCGGCTGGGCGCAGGCCGGCCTCCCGGTGGAGACCGACCCGCCGGTCGGTCCCTAGGGGCGGGGGAAAGCCCTTGAAGGGGATGCCGACTGGCCGCCTGCCATGCGCGCCTCCCCGCTCTGGGCCCTGCTTGCCACCCTGACCGCCTTCGCCGGCTGCTTCGGCGGAGGGGGCGATGACGACGGAGGCGGCCCCTCGACCGACCGCGAACTCTCGGCGGCGCACCCCTTCGGCATCTTCCTCTGCGACGACGGCCTGCGGACCGCGGACGACGCGGCGGGCGGCCTGGACGACTGCAACCACCGCGTCACCAAGCCGCTCCTCGACCCCACCTGGTTCAACTGGACCGCCCAGCACGGCCCCGCCAACGAGGTCTCCATCGGCGTCAACCCCACCAACCCCCTCAATGTCGTGGGCGGCGCCAAGGACTACACCGTCTCCTACATCAGCCACGACCTCCGCTGCGACAGCGACCCCAGCTACCCCGGCGGCTACACCGTCTGGATGGGCACCTACTGGTCCGACGACGGCGGTGTCACGTGGGAGAACGACCTCATGCCGGGCTTCTTCGGCGACGGCCGCCCCAGCCCCCTCAAGGGCAACTGGTGCAACACCGACCCCGTCGTGGTCTTCGACGACGACGGCACGGCGTTCTTCAGCGGCCTCAACTACGACGGCGAGCGCTCCGACTTCGGCCTCGGCGTCACCAACCCCCTCTACCCCGAGGCGCCGCACGACCTCCTCTCCGGCTCGCAGCTCTACGTCGCCCGCTCGGACGACGGCGGCGCCCACTACACCGACTTCGGCATCATGGGAAACGGCGACGACGGCGCGGTCTTCAACGACAAGCAGTGGTTCGCGGCGCAGCCCGCCGGCAACCACATGGTCATGACCTGGAGCCAGTTCTACACCGCCCCGCCGATGCCCGGCCTCTCGCCGGAATCCATCGCGCTCATCGCGGCGCAGGGCACCGACGCCATCCTGTTCGCGGAGTCCATGGACGCCGGCGCGACCTGGACGCCGCAGCGCTTCTTCACGCCCGGCAACGGACTCTACGTGGACGCCCAGTTCTCGATGCCGCAGTACCTCCCCGGCGGGCAGTCGGTGGCGGTCATCTGGGCCACCGACGACGTCGAGCGCGTGCCGGGCCACCAGCTCCCGGCCACCCACCACCTCTCCTACACGGAGGGCATCCTGACGCCGCTGGGGCTGGTCTTCCAGCCCATCCTCTCCGGCTTCGAGATGAACCCCATCGACTCGGCCCCGGACCGCGACGGCACCGGCCCCTCGCAGTTCAGGGTCAGCACCTACCCGGTCCTCGCGGTGGACACCTCGGGCGGCGAGCACGACGGCCGGCGCTACGTGGTGTGGGGTGACCAGCCCGGCCCCATCGACTCCGACGTCGAGGTCCTGCTGCGCTGGTCCGACGACGGCATGACCTGGAGCGAGCCGGTGACGGTGAACGACGTCGCCGCCGGCGACCAGTACATCCCCTGGATCGACGTCGACCCGCTCGGCGGCGTCCACGTGGTCTGGTACGACCGCCGCAACGACCCCACCAACGAGCTCCTCGACGTCTACTACGCCTACTCGGGCGACGGCGGGGCGACGTTCCACCCCAACGTGCGGGTGAGCGAGACCAACTTCAACGGCGACCTCGGGCACCACCAGGGCGGCTTCCCCTTCATCGGGGACTACATCGGCGTGGACGCCGACGCCTACGCCGCCCACCTCATCTGGTCCGACACCCGCCACACCGGCGAGGCGGGGCGGCTGGCCGGCTCCGACGTCTACAGCGCGACCCTGGTGCGGGACGCCGAGGCCGGGATGGTCTTCCCCGCGGCGCAGTAAGACCGACGAATTCGCGGATTACGCAGCCGATGCCCCTCGCACCTTGAGCGTGGCGAGGGTCGCTCCCGCCGTTTCGAGTGAAAGTTCCCACGGCCCATCGCCGCGCGGCGTCCAGGTGAAGTGGTAGACGCCGGGGAAGTCGGGCTCGCCCTGGACCGCGAGAGCCTCGCCGCCGACCGTCACCTGCACGGCCTCCACGGCGGGCGGCACGGCGCCGTTGTAGCTCCGGATGTACCAGGTCAGCTCCGACCCGTGGCCGGAGGCGAGGTCGGCGGGCCACTCCAGGCTGTGCCGGAAGTCCCCCTCGTCGGCGTTGCGGGCGACCTGGAGCGGGTAGCGCGCCGCCTCCGAATCGGTCATGCCGAAGGTGACGAGCCGGGCGCCCGTGATGACGACCGGGTCGAGGGCCATGCGGTCGGTGGGGCCGACGATGCTGCCGGGGCCGACGGGGGCCCCTCGACCGACGGCGTCTCGCCGGGGAGGCGCGGGAACTCGATGGCGGGGACGCGGGCGGCGTGGTGGACCACCCGCAACCCCTCCACGACCTGGCCCCACACGGTGTAGTTGCCGTCGAGGTGGCCGGTGGCGAAGTCCATGAGGAAGAACTCCGGCCCCCCCGAGTGCGGGTCCTCCGAGCGGGCGATGCCAGCCGCTCCCGCGGAGAAGGAGAAGCCCGCCATCGGCTCGAGCGGGACGGTGCGAGCGTCCTCGGTGAGACCGTGGAGGTCGGTGACCTGGATGACGTGCCCCGGGACGGTGCGGTAGAAGACGCGGCCGTCGTAGTAGCCCTCCCCGACGTACGCCTTCAGGAGGGATACCGTCTCCGGCGCCGCCTCGGGGTAGAGGATGACGGTGAGGGGGCCGAACTCGGTGTCGAAGAGGATGGCCTCCCGGGAGACGGTGGGTTTTTCAGCGGAGCCGTTGGAAGAGAGGCAGCCGGCGAGGGCGGCGACCACCGCGCAAAACGCGAGGCCACGTGCGGCGAAGCGCATAGTGCACAGGACAGGATTCGAACCTGCGAACCACGAAGGAGAAGGCCCTGAACCTTCCGTCGTTGGCCACTTGACTACCTGTGCGGGTGGTCGGGCAGGACCCCCGGGGTCCTGCCCGCGGGGTGGTGGAGGGGGGAGAGGAGATGAGCCTTACAGGTCCGCGACGGCGTCCTGGAAGGTCTTGAAGCGCGCCTTGAGGAGGTCGAGCGCCTTGAGGAGGGCGTCCTCGGCCTTGAGGGCGCCGTCGGTCTCGAAGCGGAAGACGAACTTGCGGTCGTCGTAGTGGACCTTGAAACCGTCGCCGCAGATCTTCTCCGCCTCGTCGGCCCGGTTCACTTCCTCGGGTTGCAGGATGACGAGCTTGCCGCCCTCGAGGCCGAGGATGCCGGCGGGGGTCCGCGCCACCGCCTCCTTGGCCTGCTCGGGCTTGATGCGGCGGTTGTCCACCGTCGCCGTCGGGAAGTACTTGTAGCCCGCGGCGGAGCAGACCTGCCACTTGGCGTGCTGGGTGCCGTCGCCGAGGTACGCCTCCGCCTCGAGGATGAGGCGCTGGTCCTCGAGGAGCTCCACGATGGGGACCTTGGGGTCCACAATCTTGAACGTGGGGTCCTCCGGCTCGAGGTCGCCCGAGTACACGGTGCACGGCCCCTCCTTGGTGAGGGTGAAGCGCACCAGGTAGGTCGGCTTGCCGTCGGCGTCCACCTCGCCCTTGCGGTTGAGGGTCGAGGGGTCGGTGGGGACCGGCAGCAGGCCGATGCGGTGGGCGATCATCTCGTCGAAGAGCGCCGAGGTGTTGTCGTAGAACGTCACCTTGTCGATGGCGAGCTTGGGGACCTCCGACATGAGGGTGCGCCGCAGGGCGTTCACGAAGTAGGGGTGTACCCCCTCGATGACCAGCTTGCAGACGCGGTCGGAGAGTTGCTGGACCTCGATCTTGAGTTCCATGGTCACACCTACACGCGCCTGCCGCGGCGGCCGCCCTTCTTGCGGCAGCCGTCGTGCGGGATGGGGGTCACGTCCTCGATGCGCCCGACCATGATGCCATTGCGGGCCAGGCCGCGGATGGCCGCCTGGGCGCCGGGGCCGGGGCTGCGGGCCTTGGAGCCGCCGTAGCCGCGCACCCGGATGTCCACGGTGCCAAATCCGCGCTCCTTGAGGGCCTCGGCGACGCGCTGCGCCGCGCTCATGGCGGCGAAGGGGCCGCCCTTGTCCTTGTCGGACTTGACGACCATGCCGCCGGTGCACTTGGCGATCGTCTCGGCGCCGGTGGCGTCGGTGACGGTGATGTTGATGTTGTTGTAGCTCGCGAAGATGTGCGCGATGCCCCGCTTGTCGTCGCTCACGAGGCCACCCCCTGCGTGGAGGCGGCGGCCGCGGCAGGCGCGGCAGGTGCCGCCGGTGCGGCGGAGGCGGCGGAGGCGGGCGGAGCGGCCATCTCGGTGCCGGCCGCCTTGGGGCGGACCGGGTGGGACTCGTCCGCGATCGCCTTGGTGGGGTCGATGTGGATCTGCTCCTCTTCGCCGCGGCGCACGACGTAGGAGGGCACGGTGACGCGCCGCTCCCCGATCTTGATGCAGCCGTGGCTCACGAACTGGCGCGCCTGCTTGGGGGTGCGCGCCAACCCCTTGAGGTAGACCTGGCTCTGCAGCCGGCGGTTGAGGATGCGCTCGAGGTCGAGACCGAGGACGTCGTTGAGGGTCGCGTTCTCGCCGAGGTAGCCCTGCCGGTTGAGGCGGGCCAGCAGCAGGCCCGCCTCGCGGGCGGCCTGCGCGTCGGACGGGTTGCGCGCGCGGGCGACCAGGAGACGGGCCTGGCCGCGCATCTCGCGAAGACGGGTCTGGGCGCGCCAGATCTCGGTCTTGTTCTTGAGGCCGAACTTCTGCACGACCTCGTTCTCGGCCTTGATGCGGTCGCCCTGCCACGGGTGGGAAGGGGTGTCGACCTTGCTGCGGTTGAACTTTGGCTGTCCCATGAGGTCACCCCTTACTTCTTGCCCTCCGGCTTTGCGCCGGCGGGTTTGGCACCTGCGGCGGGCTTGGCGCCCGCGGCGGGGGCGGCGGGCTTGGCTCCACCGGCGGCCGGGGCGGCCGGTTTGGCGCCGCCCGCGGCGGCCAAGGGCTTGGCACCTCCGCCGGCGGGCTTCGCGGCACCCGCGGGGGGGGTTGCGGCGCCAGCGGCGGGGGCTGCGGCCCCTTCGGCGGGGGCGCCCTCGGCCTTCTTCATGACGCCGACGGCGGGGCCGAAGCGGCCGTTGTTCTTGGTGCGCTGGCCGCGCGTGGGGAGCTTGCGCTCGTGGCGGTGGCCGCGCCAGGACCGGATCTTCTTGAGGCGGTTGAGGTCCTCGCGGAGCATGACCTGGATCTCGGTGCCGACCATGTGCCAGTCCTCGCCCGACTCGGGGTCGTGCTGGCGGTTGCGCATCCACTCGGGGAGGGTGTCGCCGAGGGTCTCGATGACCTGGACGAGCTTGCCGATGTCGGCGTCCTTGAGGTCGCCCATGCGGCCCTTCGGGTTGAGGCCGGCCTGGCGCGCGGCGAGGGCGGCGAGGCGGTGGCTGACGCCGGGGACGTAGGTGAGGGCGATGGCGACCGGCTTCTTGCCGTCGAGGTCGGTGTTCTGCAGGCGGACGAGGTAGCGGAAGTCGGGGCCGAAGTCCTGCTTCTTCGCGGACTCGGACTTGGCGGCGGGCGACTTGCCCCCCTTCTCGGTCTTCTCGCCCTTCTCCGCCTTGGAGTCGGGCTTGCTGTCGGCCTTCGGATTGTCAGACATGGTGCTCCCCCCAGGCCTCGGAGGGCCCAAGGATCGATGCGTTCGCCCGACCCTGGAGGATCGGGTTCTGCAGAACGCGCCGACAGGGATGCCATATAAAACAATTTGGCTGGTTTTCCGGCCCGGTCCCCTGGAGGGATACGCTATTTCCCGGCCGCCGCCTCGCCGCCGCCGTGGAGGTCCTCGTCGTGGGGGGCGGCATCCTGGGCTGCTCCTCCGCCCTCGCCCTCGCTGGCCGGGGCCACGAGGTGACCCTCCAGGAACGCTCCACGCTCGGCTCCGGCTCGACCGCGAAGGCGGCCGGCATCCTCTCCGCCTTCACCTGGAACGACGACGACTACCGCCTCATCGCGAAGACGCGCGGCATGGTCGGCGAGATCATCGGCATCACGATGGCCGCGGGACTCCGCGAGGCCAAGAGGGCGTGGCGCAAGGCGGAGTCCATCGCCATCGGGAAAGGACCCACGCTTGCGAGGCTGGACGGTTTCCAGGACCGCCTCGAGCGGATGGCGGAGGAGGTGGACCGCCTCGACCACCGGGGGGCTGCGCGCGAGTTCCCCGGCCTCCGCTTCGAGCCCGGCGAGGAGGTCCTCGTCGCCCAGGAGGACGGCGTGCTGGAGGCGGGCGACCTCCTCGCGGCCCTCCGGCACCGCCTCGTGGGCGAAGGGGTCACGCTCCGGGAGAACCGGCCGGCCGGGCGGCTTCCCCTCCGCAACGGCGAGGTGGAAGGTGTTGCCGTCGTCGTGGCGGGCGGCTCCTGGACGCGCGACAGCGGCACGACGTACTACGTCGCCAACGTGAGCGGCCTGACCTTCC
>DATDQC010000043.1:0-3401 GCA_035292455.1 Thermoplasmatota archaeon | reverse complement strand
CCGCCCTGCTTCTTCTGAGCCTGGTCTGGGACCACAGCGATGGGCAGGTGGCCAGGCGCACCGGGCGCGGCAGCGTCCTGGGCGGCCTCATCGATTCTATCTTCGACCGCCTCGTCGAGTCGAGCTGGATCGTGGCCATCGGCGCCGATGCGCTCCTCCACCCGGAACGCGCCTGGCTCGCCTGGCGGCCGTGGCAGGTCCTCCTGGTGACCACCCTTGCCCTGCATGCCGACCTCTACGTGCGCTGGTCCACCGCCTTGAAGAGCCTCGCACCGCTCCACCAGAGCCTGAAGCGCGCCTACCGGGAAGGCGGCGGCAGCGAGCTTCGCATCCCGCTTGGGGCACGCACCCCATCCACCGAACTCGGCCGCACCTTCTTCCTGCCCATCTACTTCGGGCGCGACCTCAGCCTCTGGATGCTGGCGGGGGTCGCCGTGCTGCCGGACGCCGCGCTCGGCCTGTTGGCCTTCGGCGTGGCCCACCTGGCGCGCGGCTTCGAACTCAATTGGTACACCCGCAACCACTTGCGTGACGAAAGGCGGGCGTACTGGAAGGTCCTCGACCCCGACTACCATTAGGAACCCCGGGCCGGGTGTGCTGCCCGGCCGTCAGGCCCCGGGTGGAAGAGGCGCCTGCGTTCCTGCCATCTCCAGCGCGGCGATCCCCGGCAGCACCTTGCCCTCAAGGAACTCCAGGCTGGCGCCGCCCCCCGTCGAGACGTGGGTGACGCGCCCCTCGATGCCGAAGCGCTTGGCCGCGGCGGCGGAGTCGCCGCCCCCGACGATGGTGGTGCCGCGGTTGTGGGCGAGGGCGTGCGCCACCGCCTCGGTGCCGAAGCGGAACGGCTCCATCTCGAAGACCCCCATGGGGCCGTTCCACAGCACGGTGCGGCTGTCGGCGATGGCCTTCGTGAACGCCTCGGCGGTGAGCGGGCCGATGTCGAGGCCCATCCACCCGGGCTCCATGTGGGTGACCTTGACCGCCCGGTGGGGCGCCCTGGCGTCGAAGGCGTCGGCGGCCTCGACGTCGAGCGGGAGGAGGACCCGGACCCCGCGCGCCTTGGCCTTGGCGAGCAGGCTGCGGGCGAGCTCGATGCGCTCCGGCTCGACCAGGCTCTTGCCGACCTCGAGCCCCTGCGCCTTGAGGAAGGTGAAGGCCATGCCGCCGCCGATGAGGAGCCGGTCCACCTTGTCGAGGAGGCGCTCGAGGACGAGGATCTTGTCGGAAACCTTGGCGCCCCCCAGGATGGCCGTGAACGGCCGCGCCGGCTCCTCGAGGGCCTGGCCGAGCGCCGCGACCTCCTTCTCGATGAGGAGGCCGGCGTAGGCGGGGAGCAGGCCGGCGACCCCGGCGGTCGAGGCGTGGGCGCGGTGGGCGGTGCCGAAGGCGTCGTTGACGTAGACCTCGGCGAGGGCGGCGAGCTCGCGGCAGAAGGCGGGGTCGTTCTTCTCCTCGCCCTTGTGGAACCGCACGTTCTCCAAGAGGAGAGCCTCGCCGTCCCGGAGGCGCGCGGCGGCGGCCTGGGCCACCGGCCCCACCGTGGCGGGCACGAACTGGACCGGGACCCCGAGCTCCTCCCGCAGGTGCACCGCGACGGGGGCGAGGGAGAACTCCGGCTCCGGCCGGTCCCCTTTGGGGCGCCCGAGGTGGCTCACGAGGAGGAGGCGCGCCCCGGCGCGGCGCAGGAGGTCGAGGGTCGGGAGCGAGGCCTGGATGCGGCTGTCGTCGGCGACTCGGCCCTTCTCGAGCGGGACGTTGAAATCCACCCGCACCAGGACCCGGCGGCCCTGGAAAGCCCCGGCCGCCTGCCCCTCCCCGAGTGTTCGCACCGCCACGGGCGGCGCGAGCCGGGGCGGCCCTTCAAGTCTTGCGGGGTGCCCCTTTTAACCTCCAGGAAGCCGAGCCGGCCGCGGGGCCATCCCGGCACGCGAAAAGGTTTAAGCCGGCTAGTCTGTGGAAGGGCGGTCGGAATGGCGGAAAGCTATCAGGTACTGGTGAACGATCTTGCCCGGTTCAAGAAGAACCACGAATACTTCCAGCAGGTGGTCAACCAGGAGGTCGTCGGCTACAACGAAGTCGTGACCGACCTGCTGATCGCGATGCTGGCCAAGGGCCACGTGCTCCTGGAAGGCGTCCCCGGCGTCGCCAAGACGACGCTCGCCAAGGCGTTCGCCAAGACGCTCGGCATGAGCTTCCACCGCGTGCAGTTCACGCAGGACCTCATGCCCATGGACATCACGGGCCACTTCGTCTTCGACCAGCAGAAGCGCGTGTTCGAGCTCCGCAAGGGGCCGGTCTTCACCAACCTCCTGCTGGCGGACGAGATCAACCGTGCTCCCCCCAAGACCCAGTCGGCGATGCTGGAGACCATGGAGGAGCGCCAGGTCACCATCGAGGGGCAGACCATCCCCATGGAGAAGCCCTTCATGGTGGTCGCCACCATGAACCCCATCGACTCGGAGGGCGTGTACCGCCTGCCCGAGGCCCAAAAGGACCGCTTCATGATCCGCACCAAGATGCACTACCTCGCCCCCGAGCTCGAGGAGCGCATGCTCAAGCTCAAGATCATGGGCAGCCAGGTCGGCGACGACCAGAAGCGCCTCAAGATCGAGGCCATGCTGCAGGGCCAGGAGCTCGCCGGCAAGATCCACGTCGGCGACGAGACGCTGCGGTACCTGCAGCGGGTCGCCGCCAAGACGCGCGACCACCCCGACATCAACGTCGGCGCCTCGCCGCGCTCCATGGTGCAGATGCTCAACGCCAGCCGCGCCTACGCCCTCATCTCGGGCCGCCCCTACGTGCTGCCCGACGACATCCGCTACGTGGCGCCCCGCATCCTCAACCACCGCCTCATCCTGCGCGTGGACGCCGAGGCCAAGGGCAAGACCACGGACGACGTCATCCGCGAGGTCCTCAACGCGGTGCCGGCCCCCAAGGTCGTCATGAAGTAGGGTCGCGATGGCTCCCGAACCCGCCTCCCCCGCCGCCCCTGCCACGGCCCGCAGCGGCGTCCACCCGGTCATCGCCCTCGAGGGCATCGGCCCGGTGTTCGCCGACAAGCTCCAGAAGCAGGGCATCCGCGACACCGCCCAACTCCTCGCGGGGGACGCCGCGGCGCTGGCGGGCCAGGTGGGGGCGCCGGTGGCCACCGTTCGGCACTGGCAGGCGATGGCCGACCTCGTCCGCGTCGCGGGCATCGGGCCCCAGTACGCCGAGGCGCTGGTCCGCTCAGGCGTCACCAGCACCGCCGACCTGCTCCGGCGGGACCCCGCTGAACTCACCCGCCAGGTGACCGCCTACCTCGCCTCCCTCAAGACCAAGGTGCTCGGGCAACCGGTCACCGAGCCCCGCATCCAGGCCTGGCAGCAGGCCGCCCGTGGGGTCTTGACCCGGGCCCGGCC
>DATDQC010000042.1:0-3042 GCA_035292455.1 Thermoplasmatota archaeon | reverse complement strand
CGCGCTTAGCGCGGCCGTGCGAGGCGGCCGCCCTTATCTCGGGGGTGCGGGGGCAGCGCCCCCGCTTCATGGAAAGGACTGAACGCGGTCCCGAAGCGTTGCGAGGGACCCGTTCAGTCCAGCTTGGCCTGGAAGCCCATCTCCTCGAGGACCTTCTGCACCTTCTTGCGGTGGTCCCCCTGGAGCTCGATGCGGCCCTCCTTGATGGTGCCGCCGCAGGCGCACTTCGACTTCAGGGTCGAGAGGAGGTTGTCGAGCGAGATGGAGGAGTCCTGGATGCCGTCCACGATGGTCATCAGCTTGCCGTAGCGGCGGGCGTCCGCCGTGATGCGGATCTCCTGCTGCTCCCGGGCGATGTCCTCGCAGACGCAGATCTCCTTCGGTAGGCCGCACGTCTCGCAGATCACTTGGTGGACTCCCGACGGATGCCGAGGGCGGCTTCGCGCTGGATGGTGAGGATGCGGGCGATCTCGCGCCGCAGGGTGCGGATCTTGCCGGGGTTGGGGGTGGAGCCGCCCATCGCCTGCACGCCGCGCTCCTGCATGAGCTCGCGGCGGAGCTCGGCGAGGCGCTTGGCGCGGTCATCGACGGAGAGGGTGCGGACTTCCTGGGCTCGCAGCATCAGGTCTTGCCTCCGTCCACGGTGAACGACTTGCGCTCGCGGCGCGCCTCGCCGGTCTTGGAGGGCGGGGCGACGGGGCCGGCGGACGGCTCCTGCAGGGCGCGGGCCGTGGGGGACTCGGGAGCTGCCGGGGCGGCGGGGGCGACGGCCGGGGCCTCCGCCTTCTTCTCGGCGGGGGCCTCCTGGACGGTCTGCACGCCGGCCGCCTTGGCGGCGGCGCGCGCCTTGGCCTCGGCCTCGACGCGGTCCTTCTCGCCCGGGCCGAAGATCTTGACCTGGTCGGGGAGCACGGCGTCCTTCTTCATGATGCGGACGGTGCAGCCGATGATGCCGAGCTTCTTCTTGCACTGGGCGTAGCCGACGTCCATCATGGTGAGGGCCGTCTCGCCGCAGTACTTGACGTGGCCGGCGATGAACTTCTCGCGCCGCTTGCGCTGGCCGGTGAGCTTGCCGGCGATCTCGACGATGACCCCCTGGGCGCCCGACTCCATGACACGCTGGACGGTGGAGTGCCCGACGCGGCGGAAGTGCCAGCCGCGCTCGAGGGACTCGGCGACCTTGATGGCCATGATCTGGGCGTTGAGGCCAGGGTTGTAGTTGGGCTCCTCGACGGAGATCTGCGGGTTCTCGATGCCGAACTGGGTGTGCAGCTTCTGGGTGAGCTCGTTGATGGTGGCGCCGCGGCGGCCGATGACCATGCCGGGGCGCTCGGCGACGATGTGGACGCGGGTGCCAAGCGGCGTGCGCTGGATCTCCATGCCACCGTAGCCGGCCCGCAGGGTCTCCGCCTGGACGAAGTCCTTGACCAGGAGGCGGTTGACGGACTCCTTGATGAACTTGCGTTCGATGGCCATCAGGTCGCCTCCTTCCCTTTCGCCTTGGCGCCCTTCTTCTCGGTCTTCTCGGCCTTCTCGCTGTCCTGCTGGGCCAGGATGACCTCGAAGTTGCACATGCGGTCGTAGTGGGGCGTGGCGCGGCCCTGGGCGCGCGGCGTGAAGGCCTGGTTCACGGTCCCCTGGTAGGCCGAGGCGTGGGAGATGACGAGGCGCTCCTTGTCGAGCCCCTTGTACTCGGCGTTGGCCTCCGCCGAGGCGAGGACCTTGAGGAAGCAGGCGGCGGTCTTCTTGGGGTACTTGCCGGGCCCGAAACCGGTGCCGCGCCGGTGGTGGATCTTGCGGTGGCGGACGGGGAAGGCGATGGGCGTCTTGAGGGCCACGACCTCCTCGAGGAGCTTCTTGGCCTTGGCGACCGTGAGGCCCTTGACGGCGATGGCGACGTTGCGGCCCGACTTGGGGCTGCACGGCAGGTCGCGGCCGTAGGCGCGCGCCGTGGTGGCGGAGTCGGAAGTGGTGGAGTAGTAGGTCACGCTCATGGTCATCACTTGAGGGGGACGTGCTTGCTGCTCCGCGTGGCGCCCACACCGACGCCGGAGTGGAGGCAGGCCTTGGTGGTGATGGCGAACTCGCCGAGGCGGTGGCCGATCATCTCGGGCTGGATGGTCACGGTCAGGAACTCCTTCCCGTTGTGGATGGCCACCGTCTTGCCCACGAAGCGGGGCAGGACGCCGAGGTGGCGGAAGTGGGTGCGCACGGCCTCGCCGGGCTTGGCCCCCTCCACCTTCTCGAGGAACTTCTTCTCGGCCGGCTTGACGCCCCGCATGTAGGCGCGGCGGGTGCGGCTTGGCAGCAGGGTGAGGAGCGAGTCGATGGGCATGGCCTTGAGTTCCTCAAGGCTGTGCCCCCGGTAGCTGAACTCCTTCTTCGAACGGGTCTCGATGATGGCCTTGGCCTTGCGCATCTTGCGCCGGGCGGCCCCCACGTTGATGATCAGTCGCTTGGCCATGTCATTACCTCCGCATGCCCGTCCGCTTGGGGGCGATCTTGCCGACCAAGGCGCCCGGCGGCGTGCCGCGGGCCTGGCTGGTCGGCGCTCCCTTGAAGTTGTGCGAGCCGCCGCCGTGGGGGTGGTCCACGGGGTTCATGGCGACACCGCGCACGCGCGGCCAGCGCGCGGCGCGGGGACCCATGTGGTGGAACTTCTTGCCGGCCTTCAGAAACGGCTTGTCGCCGCGGCCGCCGCCGGCGACCAGGCCGATGGTGGCCCGGGCGAGGGGGTGGAACTCGCGGAACTTGCCCGACGGAAGGCGGATGATGGTCCGCGTGGCGTCGTGGCTGACGATCTCGGCCGCGGTGCCGGCGGTCTTGACGAACTTGCCGCCGTCGTTGGGGCGGGACTCGATGTTGAACACCGGGGTGCCCTCGGGGATCTTGGAGACGATGGTGACGTTGCCGGGCTGGATCTGGGTGGTGTCGGTGAAGACCACCGGCTGGCCGACCGCAACGCCCTCGGCGGCGATGTGCAGCACGAGCTCCTTGAGGCCCTCGAGGCGGATGCGCGCCAGGACCTGGGTGCGGCCGGGG
>DATDQC010000041.1:0-8056 GCA_035292455.1 Thermoplasmatota archaeon | reverse complement strand
GGTTGAAGGCGAGCGCCTGGGCGAAGGGGTTCTCGAGGTCCGCCACCAGGCGCTGCGGCAGCGCGGCGAGCTCGAACTGGACGGTGCGCCCCTCCTCGCGGTCGACGGCGGCGAACTCCGCCTGGAGCAGGGTGACGCAGCGCTCGACGATGTCGGTGACGGCCCCCCGCAGCAGGCGGTCCCCCTCCCGCAGTGCCTCGACCGCCCGGTCCACGTGGCGCTGCAGCAACCGATGCTGTCCAGGGTTGAGGCGGGGCAACGGCCACGGGTACGCGTTCCCATACAAATACGCCCCTGGTGGGTCAGGTTCATTTGGGACTTCCCGTGTCGTGCGGACATGGAACGAACCGCCGCCCTCGTCCTGACCCTCATCGCCCTCCCCGCCATCGCCGGATGCCTCTCCGGAGACGGTGGAAGCGACGCCGGGACCCCCACCCCCGTCTCCACCACCCCGGCCCCGCCGCCTGTCGTCGAGCTGGTGGAGCCCACCCTCCTTGCCCCGGTCCGCCTGGGCCGCGCCGACGTCGGCGCGGAGCCCAACATCGCGGTGGCCCCCGACGGCACCATCTACGTCTCGACGCCCCTCTACCTGTGGCGCTCCAGCGACGGCGGCCTGAGCTACGAGGCGATTGGCACCCCGACCTGCGACACAACGGCGCTCGGCCTCGTGCAGCCACCAGACGAAGCGTGCCCCCCCGGATGGGAGTCCGCGGACTCCGGCCTGGTCGGCGGCGGCGACGGCGACCTGGCCATCGACGCCACCGGCCGCCTGCACTGGCTTGGACTGGATCTCCAGGGTGGCCCCATCCCGTACCAGTCCTCGGACGACCGCGGCGACACCTGGACCGAACCCGTGGACCTCTCCAACGAGACCGGAAGCGACCGCGAGTGGATCGACGCGCGCCCCGAGGGCACCCTCTACTCCTCCTGGCGGGACAGCGACGAGGGCGGCATCATCGCGGTGCGCACCAGCTTCGACCACGGCGAGACCTGGGGTGAACGGCGCACCATGTCTGCCGATGCGGTGGGTGGCCCCATCGTGCATGGACCTGTCCCCGGCCAGGCCGTCGAGGCGATGGCGACGTTCTCATCCGGCGGCTTGGCTGGGCCGGGCAACGCCAAGGTGCAGCTTGCCGTCACGGAGAACCACGGAGTGAACTGGACCGTGCACGACGTCTTCACACCCCCGCAGAGCGCCCAGACCGGGCTGATCGGATTCCCGATCTCCATCTTCCCGGTCGCCGCGGTGGACGACGCCGGCACCATCTACGTCGTCTTCAGCGCCGACCAGCAGCTGCTACCCGCCGCGGTACCCAAGATCGCGAGCCGCTTCGGTGTCTTCCTGACCGCCTCCACCAACGGGGGCTCCAACTGGACCGCGCCGGTGCTGCTCTCCAACCCCGACCACGCCGCCATCATGCCGTGGATCGTCGCCGGCGCGCCGGGCCGCATCGCTGTCGCCTGGTACGAGAACACCGCGGGGCTGCCGCACGACAACCTGCCGGACGTCTGGAACGTCATGTTCTACCAAGGCGTCGGGGCCGACGGCACCACGCAGGACGAGGCGCACGTCCGGGCCCAGCTCAACACCGAACCCATCCACGCCGGCTCCATCTGCACCAGCGGCACCGGCTGCCTCATCACGGCGGGAGACCGCTCGCTCCTGGACTTCTTCGAGGTCGCCATCACGCCGACCGGCCTTCCCGTGGTCGCCTGGGCCGCGCGGGCCGACGTCCCCACCCTGTCGGCCACCGTGTACGCGGGCGGTGTTGCGGCCGGCACGCCGCTGCGGTGAGGCCGAGAGAGGCGTCCGAGGTGAAGCCCTCTGCGTTCCGACCCGACCTCCTCGCGGGGCGGACGGCGCTGGTGACCGGCGGCGGATCCGGCATCGGCTTCGCCATCGCAAGCGCCTTCGCCGCCCACGGCGCCGACGTCGTCATCGTGAGCCGCAGTGAGGAGCGGCTCAAGGCCGCCGTGGACGAACTCCGTCACAACGGACCCGGCCGCATCGAACACCGTGTGGCCGACGTGCGGAACCGCGACGCCGTGGAGAACGTCGCCCGCGACCTCTTCGCCCGCGGCCGGGTGGACATCCTGGTGAACGCCGCGGCCGGCAACTTCCCGGCGCCCTTCTCGGCCATGAGTGCCAAGGCGTGGGACGCCGTGGTGGACATCGTCCTCCAGGGCACCGCCAACGTCTGCCGAAGTGTGGGCACCCGGATGGCGGAAGGGGGTGGGGGCGCCGTTCTCAACGTCGTCGCCGGCTACGCCTGGACCGGGGCGCCCGGGGTGAGCCACTCGGGTGCTGCCAAGGCGGGTGTGCTCAACCTGACGAAGAGCCTCGCCGTGGAGTGGGCTCCCCGGGTGCGCGTCAACGCCGTGAGCCCCGGTCCCATCGGCGGGACCGAGGGGATGAAGCGGCTCGGCGAGGAGCTTGGGCTAGGCGAGACGGTGGCCCGCTCCGTACCCCTTGGTCGTCTCGGGACCCCCGACGAGGTGGCCGCGGCCTGCCTGTTCCTGGTCAGCCCGGCGGCCTCCTACGTCAACGGGGCCTGCCTGGTCGTGGACGGCGGACAGGACGCCGTGGGGCCGTTTGGGCCGCTCTTCACGGCGCTCCGCGGCTGAATCGGTCACGGCGGTGGCCGCTCAAGGTGCAGGGTGAGTGTGAGGGCGCCCTCTTCCATGACGAAGGAGGCCGACCAGGTGTAGGTCCCGGGCGGCATGGCCGACCAGGTGTCGGTGGCGCTGTCGTAGGCGGTGCCGTTCCAGGTGTCCCGGAGCTCGACGTGGCCGGTCGGGGCAAGCACGGCATCCGAGTAGCCGGCGCAGTTCGTGGCGTTGTGGTGCTCAAACAGCGAGCCATTGGGGTCGCGCAGGGTGAACCTCCCTTCGTAGCCGCAGCCCGCGTTGTGGTGGTAACTGGTCGTGCCGTCGTTGTGGACCCGGACGGCGTAGGTCAAGACGTCGTCCTTGAGATGGATCTCCCCCTCCATGAAGAGGCCGGGGAAGACAGGCGAGGAGAGGGTGTCCCGCACCACCAGCTTGCCGGGGGCCAAGCCGGAAACCGAATCGCCTCCCATGCAGCCAGCAAGGAAAGCGGCAAGGATGGCGACGGCAGGTTTGGCAAGGGGGTGCACACAGGCCACCCCGACCCGCCCCCTATAGTGTTTTTGACCCTCTCATGGGGACAAGGCGGGGTCGCCCAAGGGGTCCCCGCAGGCCAAACGGGGGTGGGCAGGATGGTTCGGGTGCAACCGTTCTCTAGGAGGAAAGGAGGATTCGGTGACCACCGAACACCACCTCAAGCCGTATAAACCACCGAAGGGTTGGTCCCCATTGGCATGGTGCAGCAGGCGGTTCTGGAACTGCCCCTGGACGAGGAGCTCCTGAAGGTCCTCTCGTCCGATACGCGGCGCGAGATTCTCCGCCTCCTCACCGAACGGCGCATGACCGGCTCCGAGCTCGCCCAGCGCCTCGACCTCGGGAAGCCGGCGGTGGCCGAGCACCTCAAACGCCTCACCGACGCCGCGCTCATCCTGCGCCTCGACGACCCCGAGCGCAAGTGGGTCTACTACGAACTTGCCCCGCGCGGACGCTCCCTCCTCGAGCCCGCCCGTGTCCGCTTCTACCTCGTCCTTGGCGTGGCCGCCCTTGCGCTGCTCCTCGGGGTCGCCCTCGCCTTTGCCCTGCAGGCCGTCTTGGGCGCACTGGGGGACTCCGGCGGCGGCTCGTCGCCCATCGAGGGTTCGGAGGGCGGCGACCTCGCGGCCGGCAACCTCGAGCGATCTGGCCTCCCCGCCGGTTCGCTCGTCGACCTCGGGACCGCCTCCGGCGAAGGGCACACTCAGTCGGTGACGCTCCAACTCCCCGCGCCGGAAGCTCCCCCCGAAGGCTCCGCCGCCGCGTCGCCCACCATCCCCGAGGGCTCCTTCGAGATTGAGCTCGACGAGGCGCTCCCCGAATACTCCGGCCAGGAGTTCCAGGAGCTCGTGGTCGTCTTCAGTCCCGACGCCGTGGACGCCAACGGCACCGTGGTGGCCCAGACCCTCCACAGCGTCTCGCTCGGCTCCAACGTCACCAACCAGGAATCCAACGCCAACCTGCCCGCGGACGCCACCGGGACGGCGGCGTCGGAATCTACTGACTCCCCGCTCGACCCCTCGGCCACGCCGGCCCCCGCGGTCACCTCCACGCCGGTCGTCCTGCCTCCCCAACGCCTCTCGTGCAGCACGGTGACGGTCGCCGCGGCGCCCGTCGCCTCGGCCGACGGGGCGGCCGCCTCTTCGACCCCGCTTGCCGGGTTCGGCGCCACGGTGGTCCCCGCCTCGGCGGCGCCCACCCCCACGGCCGCCCCCACGACCTTCATCGTCTGCCAACTCATCCAGCCCGCCCCCACCGCGACGGTCGCCCCGCCGCCGGCGGCCAGCAGCCTTCCCCCCTCCCCATCCATCGCGGGTGATTCCCAGAACGACCCCGGACAGGCATCGGAAGCGCAGACAACCGCACCCGCGGTCCCCCTCACCACGACGCCCGAGGCCCCGAACGAGGAGACGGCGCCGGAGGCAACGGCTTCGCCCGAGCCGTCGTTGACGGAGACCCCCGCCACCGCGACCCCCAACCCGGAAGCCGCGGCGACCGCCGCCCCGTCCACGACCCTCGTGCCCCAACCCTCCGCCTCGGCGACCGCGTCGCCCCTCCCGAATCCGTCGGGCACGGCGGTCGAAGGGGTCGAGGGTGCCGGCTCCGAGGATGGCGCCGAAGCGCTCGGCGCCGAGCCCGCCCCCGTCTCGCCGCTTGGGGCCTTGCGCTCCTACGCCGGAGCCGTGCTGCTGTTCCTGGGCATCGTGACCGTGGCACTCCTTCTTGCGGGTGCCGGGCCTGGCTCGAAGCGGTAGGGGAAGAATCGGTCCCCTCGTGCATGTGCTCCCTGCGGGATTCGAACCCGCGCCGTCGGCTTGAAAGGCCGGCATCCTTGGCCGCTAGACTAAGGGAGCGCTGGTGGCAAGACGATGCGCGGCGTGAAAGCCCTTGGCCTTCACGCCGGTCGTTCCGAGAACGCGGTGGCCGCACCGCAAGACCGGCAGGTGCGGCGCGGCTTGAAGTTGAAGTGGCCGCAGGGGCAGGTGGCGCCGACCGGGCAGGCGCCGGCGTAGTCGCCGGGGCGAGCGGTGCGCCGCAGAATCCACACCACGGCGGGCATCGCAAGGAGGAGGACGCCCAGGCTGATGAGCGCGGTTGCCACCCCGACCCGAGGTGCCGTGGCCCAGCCGGAGGCGCCCGGGACGAGACCAAACGCCACCGCAAGGCCTCCCGCGAAGAGCAGGGTGCCGAGGGCCAGGCCGCCGCGTCCCACGGCCGCGGCGACGCGGGCGGCCCCTTAAGCCTTGGCCGCCGCGGGGTGGAGGTGTCCACCCGGCAGGTCCGGCCCGGCGGCTTCTTCACCGCGCGGCGCCCTTGCCGGCTTGCGGGACCTTAGCTCAGCCTGGATAGAGCAACGGGCTCATAACCCGCCGGTCGGTGGTTCGAATCCACCAGGTCCCATCCCGGACAAACGCGGTTCGCTCGCGAACCGCGTTTGTCCGAAAGTCGGTGGTCTCGCAGGGGGCTCCGCCCTCTGCACCCCCGCGACGCTTTCAGGTCGCTTGGGCTTGGCGACTTGGTTTCAGGCTTCCCAGGCCCGGCAAGCGTCGCAGGAGACGTGGTAGCCGCACTTGGCGCACCAGTCCCCGGCGCCCTTGGGGGCCCGGAAATCCCAGACTTGTTCGATGCTCATCGAGAAGGGGATGGGACTCGCAGGGGGGAAGCCCTGACGGATAGCGACGCGGGATTCTCTATAGACGACGCGCGGACGCCGCTCAGCCTTGCTTGCTGAACTCGGTGTGGCCGCACTTGCCGCAGTTGTTGCGGTCCTCGTGGTTGGCCATGAAGACGCCGGGGCCGCACTTGGGGCAGGTGCGGTGGGTGCGCACCAGCTTGCCGTCCTGGATCTGGTAGAACTTGCTCGCCTCGGGCATGCTCAGGCCTCCTTTTTCGCGGGCTTGGCTTCCTTCTTCTCGGCGGGCTTGGCTGCCGGCTTCTCGGCGGCCGGCTTGGCGGCGGGTGCCGCGGGCTTGGCGTCGGCCTTGCCTTCCGCCTTGCCCTCCTCCTTCTTCTCGCCGCCCTTCTTCGGCTTCTCGACGTAGAGGTTGTTGCGCTTCTGGAGGTGGACGCGCTCCATGTCGCGCGCGGCGTCGGCGGAGGCGTAGGCGCGCGCCAGGCCGGTGGTGGCGCCCATGCCGTACGCGGAGTGCATGGAGTCGATGACGACGTTCTCGGTCTTGGTCCCGAGCTGGCTCGCCACGAGTTGGCGGACCTGGGCGCGGTTGGGGGTGGTCTCGCCATCGTGGCGCAGCGTGAAGCGGACTTCTTTGCGCCCGAACAGGCGGTTCTCCGTCTCCGACGTGATCTTGACGTCCATGGTGTCACCAGGGTTCGGCCATCCTGGTGGAGGGCCTCATGCGCCCCCGAGGGGGCAGACCGGCGCGACCCCTCCAGGGGGATAAGGCTTACGGGACGGCGAGGTGGTCGGCTTGGGTAGGCGACGGATTCTTCAATCGAGGAGGCCACCCGGGAGCGATGCCCGGCCGACCCCCTCCTGCCGCGACGCCCGTCCTCCTTCTCGCCCTCGCTGCCGCGCTGCTGGCCGGCTGCTCCGGCGGAGGCGCCTCCGGGCCCACCGCGGAGCCCACGCCGGCCCTCGTCACCGACCCGGCCGACTTCGGCGACTCGACCGCGGTGCCGCACATCCACGACTACTGGCACGGCGGCGACCGCCTCGTGGTCCTCAACGTCTCCCA
Organism: Thermoplasmatota archaeon; assembly: GCA_035292455.1. Classification (GTDB taxonomy): domain Archaea; phylum Thermoplasmatota; class E2; order JACPAO01; family JAHFTW01; genus DATDQC01. The sequence continues at coordinate 1,220 of DATDQC010000041.1, read as the reverse complement.
CCCCGGAGGCCAAGAGGAGGGGGCGGGGCCCGGTCTCGCGGCCGGGGAAGCGGTGCCGGTCATGGCGTTCCGCCCCGCGGGGGGCGACGTGGTGCCGCAGGGCACCGCGGTCGTCGAGGTCACGGTGTCGTGGACCGACGCCGCCGGCGACCAGCACCGCGACCCGGAGCTGTGGGTCAAGTCGGCCGCCGACAACGCGACGCGGGCCGTGGGCCCCATCGAGAACGGCGCAAGGGTCGTGGTGTCCGCGGTCGCCGCCGACGCCGACCTGCCGCACCAGCAGCTCTCCGCCTGGGTCTTCGAGCTCCGCATGTCCTCCCCCGACCCCCTTCCCCTTCGCTTCAAGGGCTCCGTGACCATGGAGGCGGAGGCGGTCCGGGGCCTCGAGCTGCCGGTCTTCCCCGCCCACCCGGACCGGTGGGGCGGCGAGGAGACGATGCCGCTCGTCGCCTACGACGGGCTCCTCGAGTACGCGGAGGACCCCATCGACCACGGCTGCAACGGCTCCGCCTGCCCGACGCCCGTCGCGCCGGATTCGGGCCGCATCGTGCCGCGCGACGCCACCTACGTCGTGGTCGTCCTGGACACGCAGGCGGGCGGGACCCCGGTGGACCTCTTCACCCACAGCGCCGCCATCCGCGAGTTCACCTTGCGGGACCCGACGGAGGGCTCGGGCGACCTGCGAACCTACCGCATCCCGGTCGCGACCGAGGGGGACGGCCCCTACGCGCTGCAGAGCCAATGGGCGTTCCTCGTCCTCCCGTCGCCCGACCTCCCGTTTGAGGCGGCGGCCAACGTCGCCTACACGCTCACCGCCACCGTGACCCGCATGGCGTGAGACCCGATGCGGTGCCGTGCGCGGCTCACCCCGCGTTGAGGCGCGCCACAATGCGGCGGACCTTCGCCTTGAACGCGGCGTCCACCCTGGCCACCACGACGCCCTGGCGCGGCATGCCGTAGAGCACCGAGGTGCCGTCGGCCGCCTCCAGGAAGCAGGGAATCCCCAGCAGGTCCTCCTCCCCGTCCACCACGATGCGCACCGGGTGGGGTGGGGGGCGGCCGAGGGCGTCGCGCACCGCGTCCCACGCCTCCCGGGTGAGCGCCCCCGCCTGGTTGGCGACGCGGATCTCCTGGGTCCCCCACGAGCCGAGGGCCGCGCGGTAGGCGGCGCTGGGGGCGCCGCGGCGGGTGCGGTAGTCGCACACGATGAGGCGGGGCTT
>DATDQC010000040.1:0-3715 GCA_035292455.1 Thermoplasmatota archaeon | reverse complement strand
CCTTCCAGCCTTCGCCTCGCCGACCGGCTGCTTGCCGACCGCGCGGTGACGGTGCGCGGCAACCGCATCGGGCGCTGGCTCGGCATCGTCGTGGCCGCCGCCGGCCTGACCCTCGTCCTCGCCGACCTGCGTGACCTCGACACCGGCGGCGCGGGGTACGAGATTACCGGGACGACCGTGACCCTCACCTTCGCCGGCGCGGGGATTTCCGCCGTGGGCCTCGCGCTCACCGCCCTCTTCGTCTTCGTCCCCACGACGCGCCGGCTCGGGGTGTGGCTCGCCGCCAGCCAACGCGAGGAGTGGGACCGCATCCAGGGCGAGGTGCGCCGCTCGCGCGCCATGGCGATGGCCGGCTGGCCCCTCGTGGGGCTGGGGGCGGGGGCGCTCGTCGCCGCGTACGCGGTGGACCTCCCCTTCACCACCGGCGTGGCGCTGGCCGCGGGGGGCGTGCTTCTGGGGGCCGGCGCGCTCCTCCTGGCGGCCGCCGCTGCCCGGCAGAGCCTGCTCCACCGCCTCTACGTCCAGACCCTCATCCTCTCCAGCCTGGAGGCGCACGGCCTGGGCGCCGGCGGCGACGCCCGGGTCGGCCCGGTCCTGCAGGCCCTCGACCGGCTCCTGGGGTCCCTCCCCGAGGCCGCGGTGCGGCAGTTCCTTTCGAGCGAGCAGGCCGAGCACTACCTGCAACTCCTTGAGGAGCTCGCGGCGGAGGGCCGCGATGGACGATGAGGAGGGCGGGAGCGACCCGCCTTCGCTGTCGGAGCGCCTGCGCAACCTGAAGGTCCGCGACGCCGGGGAGGCGGACCCCGAGTCGCTCGCCCGCGCCGCCAGCAACAAGGCCACCCTTTCGGAGCGCATGAAGGGCCTGCTCGGGGGCGAAGCGGAGACGGGGCACCCGGCGCCGGTGGGGAGATCACCGGTCGGCGCGGCGCCCCCCGCATCCGCGGATGGCCCTTCGCTTGCCGCTGCCGCGAGCCCACCGGAGGACGACGCGGTGCGCTTCTCCGACCGCCTGCGCACCCTGCAGAAGGAGCGCGCGCTGCCGACCTCCGCTGCGGCGTCCGCGGCACCCGCCACGCCCGCCAAGCGGCGCGGCCTGTGGGGCTGGTTTCTGGGCCGCGACGTCCAGGAGAGGGGCAAGGGCGCCGTCACCACCATCCCGCCCATCGACGCCGCGACCTGGAGCGAACTCGAGTTCTACCCCGTCGAGCCGCCCTACTCCTTCGTTCGCATCCTGCAGGACCGCAAGACCGGCGAGCTCCTCTATGACGTCCTTGAGCCCCAGCTCACGGCGGCCGAGCGCGAGATCCTCGAGTTCGTCCAGGACGCCCTGGTGCGTGGCCTCGACATCGACCCGAGCGGGATGCGAAGCGAGGACCGCGAGGCGTTCCTGCTCGAGGCGGTGCGCGGCATCCTGCGGGACTACCGCATCCGCCTCGACACCGTCGCGCAGGCCCGGGTCGAGTACTTCCTGCGCCGCGACTTTTTGGGCCTCGGCCCCATCCACCCGGTCATGGTGGACCCCGGCATCGAGGACATCTCCTGCGACGGCCCGGCCGAGCCGCTCTTCGTCTTCCACCGCGCCCACGAGTCGCTCGCCACCTCCATCCGCTTCAAGGGGGACGCCGAACTCGACGGCTTCGTCATCCGCCTGGCCCAGCGCTCCGGGAAGGCCATCTCCATCAGCGACCCCATCCTCGACGCCGCCCTCCCCGACGGCAGCCGCCTGCAGGCCACCCTCGGAAAGGAGGTGACCCAGAACGGCTCCACGTTCACCATCCGGCGCTTCAAGCCCGACCCCTTCACCCCCATCGACCTGGTGCGCTTCGGGACGATGTCCATCGAGCTCTTGGCCTGGTTCTGGATGATCGTGCAGCACGGGCACAGCCTGGTCCTCTCGGGCGGCACGGCGAGCGGCAAGACCACCGCCCTCAACGTCATCAGCCAGTTCATCCCCCCCACCGCCAAGGTGGTCTCCATCGAGGACACCCGCGAGGTCAACCTCCCCCACAAGAACTGGATCAAGTCGGTGACGAGGAGCGGCTCGACCTCCGAGGGCACCGGCGAGATCGGCATGTTCGAGCTCCTCAAGGCGAGCCTGCGGCAGCGCCCCGAGTACATCCTGGTGGGCGAGGTGCGCGGCATCGAGGCCACGGTGGCGTTCCAGGCCATGGCGACCGGCCACACGGTGTTCTCCACCATGCACGCCGACTCCGCCCGCAGCGTCGTGTACCGCCTCGAGAACGACCCCATCAACATCCCGCGCCTCGTCCTGCAGGCGCTCGACATCATCGCCATCCAGGCCCAGGTGCGCGTCAAGGGGAAGCGGGTGCGGCGCATCAAGGAGGTCGTCGAGCTCGTCGGCATGGACCCCTCGACGAAGGAGCTCCTCACCAACACGGTGTTCCGCTGGGAGCCCGGCGCCGACCGCTTCGAGATGGGTCCGCGCTCCTACATCCTGGAGCGCATCGCCGCCGCCCGCAGCTGGAGCCGCGAGCAGGCCCAGGCGGAGTTCGAGCGCCGCAAGCGCCTCCTCCAGCTTGTCCTCGACACGGGAGTCAAGGACGTCCGGGCGTTCACGGAGCTGGTGAAGGCGTACTACCGGGACCCCGACGGCCTCGTGCGCCAACTCCAGGCCCAAAGGGGGACCGCCCCGTGACCAAGCCGGTCGCCACCCCCCCTCCGCCCGTGCCGCCCCCGACGGCGGCCACACGAATCTTCGTCCGCCTTTTCGGGAAGGCGGGGCACCGGAGCGTCGAGCGCCACCCCATGCTTGACCTCAAGCTCCAGCGCGCCCGCAACCCGCTGGTGCCCTCCGCCTACCTCGCGGCGCTCTACGGCCACGTCACCCTGGCCGTCCTGGTCGGGCTGCTGCCGTTGGTCCTCTACGTCGTCCTCACCGCAGGCGCCGTGAACATCAACCTCGCCGTCCCGCTCGCCGCCCTGCCGGCCATCATGGGCCTCATGACCTACAGCTACGACCTCCTCAAGCCCGACCTCCAGATCGCGGCCCGCAAGCGCAACCTCGAGACCAACCTCCCGTACGCCCTCAACTTCATGGCCTCCATGGCGTCGGCCGGCGTCATCCCCATCGAGATCTTCGGGGCCCTCGCCGCCCAGCCGGTCTACGGCGAGGCGGCGCGCGAGGCGGCGTGGATCCACCGCGACGCCAAGATGTTCTCCAAGGACCTGGTGACGGCGCTGCAGGCGGCGAGCCGCCGCAGCCCGAGCCAGCAGTTCGAGGAGTTCCTGCAGGGCGCCGTCAACACCATGACCTCGGGCGGCGACCTCAAGACCTACCTGCTGGGGAAGTCGGAGCAGTTCACGCAGGAGAACCGCCGCAAGCAGAAGGCGTTCCTGGAGTCCATGGGGGTGATGGCGGAGTCCTACGTCGTGGTGGCCGCCGCGGCGCCGCTCTTCCTGATCGTCATCCTCTCCGTCATGCTCCTCCTCACCGAAGGCGGCGACCCCACCTTCTTCCTCAACATCCTCATCCTGCTCGCCCTCCCCCTCCTCCATGTGAGCTTCACCTACATCCTGCGCTCGATGAGGCCCGACTGATGCCCGCGCTCACGTCTTCCGCACCAGCCCAGGAGGTCGCCGGCTCCGGGCCTGGTGGATCCTCCGCCGCGAACCGGCGCGGCTGGACGGCGGCTCTCTGGAGCGTCGCGGCCGTGGGCACCGCGGCCGGTTTCGTGGCCGCCTCGGCGGGCGGGGC
>DATDQC010000039.1:0-5198 GCA_035292455.1 Thermoplasmatota archaeon | reverse complement strand
CCTTGACGGCGGTGACCTGGAACGCCGCGCACACCCTCGGCGTCGAGGCGCAGGTGGGCGGAATCCAGGAGGGCAAGGTCGCCAACCTGCTCCTGCACGATGTCCCGATGCTGCAGAACTGGGTCTACGAACTTGGGCGCTCTACCGTGACCCATGTCGTCCTCAACGGCAAGCTGGTGCCGAGGGCGTAGCCGCCGGGCCCGAGGAGCATCGCGAACCCGTCAGAGCTGCATCTCGACGGAGCCCGGGTCGGATGCCGGCGCCGCGAAGTCGTCCGCCTTGAGCGTGCTGCGCTTGGCAGCGCCGCAGGCGCGGGCGCCGGAGGTGCCGAGGTCGCGAAGGTAATCCTCCGTCTTCGCCTTGGCGGCCGCGATGGCCTCGGGCGAGATGCGCCATTCGGCGCCGGTCGGGGGAGTTCCTGCGCGGGCGGTCCCTTCCTTGAGAAGCGTCTTGACGTGCGAGTCGGCAAGCGTCATGGCCTCGGCATGGGCTCGGCGGTTAAAGGCTGACGCAGGCCCTCCGGGAGGGCCCAACAGGAGGGCGTGGCCCCCTCCACAGAAGGAGCGCCGCCTCACGCCAACCGGATGCCGGTGCGGGCGACCGCCTCGCGGAGGGCTCCCGACCCGAGGAGACGGGTGAGGGTGGCGACGTCGCCGGAGAGGACGCGGTCCTTGTCGAGCCGGGGGACGGCGCGGCGGATGGCGTCGCGCCCCGCCTGCGAGCCCTTGCCTGCCCGAAGCGGCGCCTTGAAGTCGAGCGCCTGGGCAGCGGCGAGCGCCTCGAGGGCGACGACGTGGCGGGCGTTCTCCAGCACCTGCGCCAACTTCAAGGCGGAGATGGAGCCCATCGAGTTGTGGTCCTCCTGGTTGGCCGAGGTCGGGATGGAGTCCACGCTCGCCGGGTGGGCGAGCACCTTGTTCTCCGACACCAGGGCCGCCGCGGTGTACTGTGCAATCATGAAGCCGGAGTTGAGGCCGCCGCGGTCCACCAGGAACGGCTTCAGGCCCTCCGAGAGGTCGGGGTTGACGAGCCGTTCGAGCCGGCGCTCGGCGAGGCTCGCAATCTCGGCAAGCGCCACGGCGAGGAAATCGAGGTGGAAGGCGAGCACCTCGCCATGAAAGTTGCCCTGCGAGACGATGGAGCCGTCGGGGAAGACGAGCGGGTTGTCGGTGACGGCGTTGACCTCGATGGCGAGTGCCGCACGCGCCGCCTCGATGACGTCGCGGCAGGGACCGAGGACCTGCGGGATGCACCGGAGGCTGTAGGCGTCCTGGACGCGGTCGCACCCCTCGTGGCTCTTCACCACCTGGGACTTCGCCGTGAGCACCCGCAGGTTCGCGGCGACGACTCCTTGCCCGGCGTGGGGCCGCAAGTCGTGGATGGCGGCGTCGAAGGGGCGCACCGAGCCCATGAGCGCCTCCAGGCTCATCCCGGCGACCACCTGGGCGTCCTGCAGCAGGCCGGCGGCGTCCTCGACGGCGAGGCAGCCGATGGCGGCCATCATCTGGGTGCCGTTGATGAGGGCGAGCCCCTCCTTCGCCTCGAGGACGAGGGGCTTGAGACCGGCCGCCTTGAGGGCATCGTGGGCGGGGACCGCTTTTCCGCCGACATCCACCTCGCCGAGGCCGATGAGGGGAAGCGCCATGTGGGCAAGCGGGGCGAGGTCGCCCGACGAGCCGACCGAGCCGCGCGACGGCACGACGGGGACCAGGTCGCGGTTGAGGAACTCGACGAGGCGCTCGATGACCCTGCGCCTGACCCCCGAGTAACCGCGCAGCAGGGTGTTGGCGCGGATGAGGAGCATCGCCCGCACCACCTCGCGCGGCAGGGGGACCCCGACGCCGACGGCGTGGCTCATGAGGAGGTTGCGCTGCAGCTCCCGCACCTGGGCCGGCTGGATGGTGACGTGGGCGAACTCCCCGAAGCCGGTGGTGATGCCGTAGGCGACCTCCCCCTTCTCGACGAGCCGCTCGACGACGGCCCGGGAGGCCTCGACCCCCTTCCACGCCTTGGGATCCACCTTGACGGAGGCCCCCTGGCGGGCGACGGCGGCGACGTCGCCGAGGGTGAGGGAGGCGCCGGTGAGGGTGACGGCCTTGGGGGACACGCGGGCGGGACGCCGGAAAGACGAGTTAAGGGTGCGGGCGGATTCGCGCGGGAGAAGCTGCCACAATCACATCAGAGGAGTGTGAAGGCGAGTCCTCTTCGCCACTCGCTTCGCCTCCTCGTACCCCGCATCCGCGTGCCGCACGACGCCCATCCCGGGGTCGGTGACGAAGACTCGCTTCGCCTTCTCCGCCGCCAGCTCGGAGCCGTCCAGCACGACGACCATCCCGGCGTGCGTCGAGTAGCCGATTCCGACGCCGCCTCCGTTGTGGAGGTGCACGGAGTCGGCTCCGGCGGCGACGTTCACCATGGCGTTCAGCATCGGCCAGTCGGCGATGGCGTCCGAGCCGTCCTTCATGCCTTCCGTCTCGCGGTAGGGGCTCGCGACCGAGCCGGAGTCGAGGTGGTCGCGGGTCACCGCGATGGGGCCGATCTTCCCCTTCGCGACGAGGTCGTTCATGGCAAGGGCGAACCTGTCCCGCTCCCCCATCCCGAGCCAGCAGACGCGGGCCGGCAGCCCCTCCCACGGGAGGTTCCTGCGGGCGAGGCGGATCCAGTCGGTGAGCGTCCTGTCCTTGGGAAACATCCGGACGACCAGGTTCTCGGTGGCGCGGATGTCCTTGGGGTCGCCGCGGAGCGAGAGCCAGCGGAACGGCCCCCGGCCCTCGCAGAACATGGGACGGATGTAGGCGGGGACGAAGCCGGGGAAGGAGAACGCGACCTCGCGCTTGAGGCCCCCAAGGCGCGCCCCTTCGCGCAGGTTGTTGCCGTAGTCGAAGACGTGGGCGCCCGCCTTGGCGAAGCCGACCATCGCCTTGACGTGGGCCGCCATCGAGCGGTGGGCGCGCTTCTGGTATTCCGCGGGGTTCCTCTTCCGGAGCGCTGCCGCTTCCTTGGGTGTGAGGCCGGCGGGGACGTAGCCATTGAGGGGGTCGTGCGCGGAGGTCTGGTCGGTGACGAGGTCGGGCCTGAACCCGGCCTTGAGGAGGGCGGGGAGCGCCTCGGCGCAGTTGGCGATGAGCCCGACCGAGAGGCGGCGTTTCTTGGCGGCCGCCTGCTCGACGAGGGCGCGCGCCTCCCCAACGTCGTGCGCGATGCGGCCGAGGAAGCCCGCCTTGAGCCGGCGCCGGGCCCGCGACTCGTCCACCTCGACGGCGAGGCAGACGCCCCCCGCCATCGTCACCGCGAGGGGCTGGGCGCCCCCCATGCCGCCGAGGCCGCCGGTGAGGACGATGCGCCCCTTGAGGTCGGACCTGAAGTGGGTGCGCGCCGCGGCGGCGAAGGTCTCGTAGGTGCCCTGGATGATGCCCTGCGTCCCGATGTAGCACCAGGAGCCGGCCGTCATCTGGCCGTACATGGTGAGCCCCGCCGCCTCGAGGCGGTTGAACTCCTCCCAGGTCGACCACTTGGGGACGAGGTGGCTGTTGGCGATGAGGACCCTGGGCGCCTGCGGCCAGGTGCGGAAAACCGCCACGGGCTTGCCCGATTGTACGAGGAGGGTCTCGTCGTCCCCGAGCGAAGCGAGCGCTTTCTTGATGGCGGCGAGGGCGGCCGGGTTGCGCGCCGCCTTGCCGGTGCCGCCGTAGACCACGAGGCGGGCGGGGTCCTCGGCGTTGTGGAGGTTGTTCTCCAGCATGCGCAGGATGGCCTCGGTGCGCCACGATCTGCACCGCAACGGGGTCTTCGGGGTGGCGACCGGGGGGCGTCCCGCCATGCCGCAGCCACCGGGGTGCGCCGGAAAGCGGTTGCGCCCTCCATCGGCAATCGCCTTCGTCCCATCCACGATGCTTAAATCACCCCAGGAGAACCTTGGGGCGCGGATGAAGACCCTCGTCCTGTGCGTGGACCGCGACGACGACATGGGCGCCAAGGCGGGCGTCGAGACCCCCGTCGTGGGGCGCCGCCGCTGCGTCGAGGCCGCGATGGCGCTCGGCCTTGCCGACCCCGAGGACTCCGACACCAACGCCCTCCTCGCCGCCGTCCGGGTCTACGACCAGGAGCTCCGCGAGGCCGAGACCGGGGGCAACCAGGCCGAGGTGGCCTGCATCGCCGGCGGCCGCAGCCTCGGCCTCAAGGGGGACCGCAAGCTCGCCCACGAACTCGACGAGGTCCTCGCCCTGGTGCGCCCCGACGACGTCGTCCTGGTCTCCGACGGCGCCGAGGACGAGCAGATCCTCCCCATCCTCCAGAGCCGCGTCAAGGTGAGCCACGTCCACCGCAGCGTCGTCAAGCAGGCGCCCCGCCTCGAGGGGTTCTACTACGTCCTCACCCGCATGCTGGACGAGCCGAAACAGGCCCGCCGCTTCGTCCTCCCGACCGCCATCATCCTCCTGGTGTGGGGGGCCGCCATCCTGTTCGGGTTCCAGACCTACGCGTGGGGGGCGACCCTCGCCTTCGCGGGCCTCTGGCTCCTCGTCCACGCCATGAAGTGGGAGGACCGTGTGGGCGGCGTCCTTCGCGACCTCGGCTTGAGCCTGCGGACCGGCAAGGTCTCCATCTTCGCCACCATCCTCATGGTCGTCCTCCTCGCCGTCGGCGCCCTGCAGGCCTGGGAGGAGACGCCTCCGGCCGACCAGGCCACCACCACCTTCCGCACCCTGGTCTTCCTGGAGGCTTACCTGCCCTACTTCGTGAGCGGCCTGCTGGTGCGCACCGTGGGCCGCCTCCTCGACACCTGGATCCGCCAGGGCGGCGCCGGGCTTGGCCACTGGACGGCGGGTTCCTTTTTCATCGCCTTCGGCTTCCTCGCCGACGTCGCCCTCGAGGTCGCCATCGGCTACCTCGAGCATGACACCTGGGCCGACATCCTGACCTTCGGCTTGGTGGTGCAACTGATGGCCGGCCTGGCGCTCGCCATGGGGGCCTTCATCGTGGCGCGCTACCTGCGGAACTTCTTCAAGCCCACCACCACCTGACGCCGCCGTGGAGTGGCGCGACTGGGAGCCCACCTGGCGGCGCATCCAGGCCGACTTCGGCTACCTTCCCGCCGCCGACCTCGATGCGGCCCGGCTCCTTCGCTCACTCGTCCCTGCCGGAAACCGCCTCGCCGGAGCCGCCTCCCTCTTGGGCGGCCGCCGCGAGGTGGTGGTGGC
>DATDQC010000038.1:0-2804 GCA_035292455.1 Thermoplasmatota archaeon | reverse complement strand
ACCTCCTGGACACCCTCCGGAGTGCCGGCCGCGACGACCTGCCGGACCCCCGCCGCGACAGCGCCCTCGCCATCCACTTCGAGGCGTCGGGCAAGGGACTGATGCTGCGCGAGGCGGGCAAGACGGTGCCCATGGCGCAAGACGACCTGGGGGTGGGCGAACGCGCCGTGGGAGACGAGGAGTTTCGGGACCTCCTGGCCGGGGACTACCGCGACAAACCGTGGGCGCACGGCTACCTCGACGCGCCGACCCGCGTCAACGCCCTCGACATCGGGCGCGAGCCCGGCGGGTTCCTGTTCAGCATCAACTACTGGAGCATCACCGAGCTCTTCGACATCTTCCCCGACCGTTCGCGGGCGAACGGTCTCTATATCCACTCCCAGACCCAGCCCTTCAACGACGAGATGCGCCTCAAGGACGCCAAGCTCATGCGCTGGCTTGGCCGGTTCAACCTCGCCCACCGCGAGACGCACGTCTCCGGCCACCTTGGGGAGAAGGACCTGGAGTGGGTGCTCGACGAGATCGGCGCCAAGACCCTGGTCCCGGTCCACACCGACTTTGCGGCCTACACCGCCGAGCGGTACGAGGCGCGCACCCACCACAAGGCGGAGCTGCCGGTGCCCGGGAAGGCGATTGAGATTGGGCACCCCTCCCCGTAAGGGCAACCCGAACCTGTTCGGGGTCTGTGTGGACATTCCTTCCAGCAACACGCTTTTGAAGGTCCACCTCTCCTGACCCACCGCTCAAAGAAATGGAATCCGAAGGCGAAACATCCCACATCGAGGCCGAGGAGGCCCCCCCTGAGGAGGCCAAGGAGGAGCGGAAGCTCTTCCGGCGCCAGCGCCGCGACCCCCTGCGGGGGCACGCGGTGGAGGACCCCTTCGCCGTCGCCGCGGCCCTCCAGAAGGGGGAGTTCTCGCCCCTGGAGATGCATCTTCTGAACCTGAGGGCCCACCGCCTCCGGGCCATGCGGCACGAGGGCATCACGACCCTGGCGCAGCTCCGCAGGAAGATCAAGATCCTTCCCCACCAGGTCAAGGCGGCCATCAAGGTCCTCAACCAGATGCAGGGGCGCGGCATCCTCGCCGACGAGGTGGGCCTGGGGAAGACCATCGAGGCCGGAATCGTCATGAAGGAGCTCATCAGCCGCGGCAAGGCCCGCAGCGTCCTCATCCTCACCCCGGCGAGCCTCGCCGCGCAGTGGCAGGAGGAGCTGTGGGACAAGTTCGGCGAGCGCTTCGTCAAGCACGACGACCCCGAGTTTCGCGGCTTCTCGCACCACGAAAGGATCGTCGCCAGCATCGACACCGCGAAGTCGGCACAGCACTACCCCGACATCATCGGCCGCGAGTGGGACCTCTGCATCATCGACGAGGCGCACTACCTCAAGAACAAGAAGACGCAGCGCTACAGCCTGGCCGACGACATCACGGCGCGCCACGCCCTCATGCTCACGGCGACCCCCATCCAGAACAACCTCATCGAGCTCTACAACCTCATCAACCTCATCAAGCCGGGCCTGCTGGGGACGATGCAGAACTTCGAGGAGGAGTACATCGGCGACGCGCAGGGCCGCGTCCTCCTCCACGCGCAGCGGCTGCAGAAACTCTTGCAGCAGGTGCTGGTCAGGAACCGGCGCCACGAGACCGGCCTCAAGTTCCCCGACCGCAAGGTGGAGACCCACCGCGTCCAGGCCTCGAAGGGGGAGTACGAGCTGCACCGCGCGGTGAGCGACTTCATCCGCGCCTACAAGGGCCACTTCGAGAGCCACCTCGCCCTCATGGTGCTGGAGCGCGAGGTCGCCTCGAGCGCCCCCGCACTCGCCAAGACGCTCGGCAACATGATGCCAAAGCTCCCCGCCGGCGACGTCCAGCTCGCCATGGACGAACTCAAGCACCAGGCCGACGCCATCAAGCGCAACGCCAAGGTCAACCTCGTCCTCGACATCGCCAAGAACACGAAGGAGAAGATCATCGTCTTCACCCAGTTCCGCGAGACCCAGGAGCTCCTCAGCCGCCGCCTGCAGCAGGAGAACGTCTCCAACGTCAAGTTCCACGGCCAGCTCACGGCGGGGCGCCGCCGCAAGGCGCTCGAGGAGTTCCGGGCCAAGGACACCCAGATCCTGGTCGCCACCGACTCCGGCTCCGAGGGCCTCAACCTGCAGTTCTGCCACATCATGATCAACTACGACCTGCCGTGGAACCCGATGCGCGTCGAGCAGCGCATCGGGCGCATCCACCGCATCGGCCAGGAGGCGAGCTCGGTCATCATCCTCAACCTCGCGGTGGCCGACACCATCGAGGACTACGTCCTGCAGGTGCTCTACGAGAAGATCAAGCTCTTCGAGGTCGCCATCGGCGAGATGGACCTCATCCTCTCCGACATCGACGAGACGGGCGGCCTCGAGAAGCGCATCCTCGACGCCATCATGGCGACCAAGACCGACGAGGAGGTCAAGACCTCGCTCGAGAAGGTCTCCTCCGAGGTCAAGCGTTCCAAGGAGCAGGCCGAGGAGATCAAGCTCCTCGACGCCTCGGTGTTCCAGCAGTTCGACCTCTCCACCGCGAAGGACAACGTCCGCATCGAGGACTCCATGGACCTCGACCTCGAGGTGCGCCGCTTCGTCGAGGAGTTCCTGCGCGCCTCGGGGGCGGAGACGGAGCGCCAGGAAGAGATCACGACGGTGAAGCTGCCCCGCACCTACTGGAAGCGGATGGGCGGCGTGCACGCCTACACCACCGACCCCGAGACCTTCGAGCAGCGCGACGGCGAGGTGGAGCTGCTGTCGCTGGGGGCCAAGTTCG
>DATDQC010000037.1:0-6904 GCA_035292455.1 Thermoplasmatota archaeon | reverse complement strand
GATCGAGGCGCAGCGCCTCGGCATCGAGGTCGTCGCGGTGGACCGCTACGCCAACGCCCCCGCCATGCAGGTGGCACACCGCAGCCATGTCGTGGACATGCTCGACGCCGCCGCCGTCCGGGCCGTCGTGGAGAAGGAGGAGCCCGACTGGATCGTCCCGGAGATCGAGGCCATCGCCACCGCGGAGCTGGAGCGGCTTGAGAAGGAGGGGTGGACGGTCATCCCCACCGCCCGCGCCGCCCGGCTCACCATGGACCGCGAGGGCATCCGCCGGCTCGCCGCGGAGGATCTCAAGATCCCCACCAGCAAGTACCGCTTCGCCGCGAACCCGCTGGAGTTCCAGGCCGCCGTGAAGGAGATCGGGCTGCCCTGCGTGGTGAAGCCCACCATGAGCTCGAGCGGGAAGGGGCAGAGCGTCGTCAAGACCCTGGAGAAGGTGGAGGCCGCCTGGGAGTACGCCATGCGGGCGGGGCGCGGCAAGACCGGGAAGGTCATCGTGGAGTCGTTCATCCCGTTCGAGTATGAGATTACCCTCCTCACCGTCCGCCACGCAGGCGGGACGACCTTCTGCGCACCCATTGGGCACGTCCAGGTCGAAGGCGACTACCGGGAGTCGTGGCAGCCCATGGCGATGAGCGCGAAGGCGCTCGCCCTCTCCGAGGAGTACGCCAAGAAGGTCACCGACGCGCTCGGAGGCCGTGGAATCTTCGGGGTCGAGCTCTTCGTCGCCGGCGACCAGGTCTGGTTCAGCGAAGTGAGCCCGCGGCCGCACGACACCGGCCTCGTCACCCTCGGCTCGCAGGACCTCTCGGAGTTTGCCCTCCATGTCCGCGCCATCACGGGGCTCCCCGTGCCCGACGTCGGCCCGCGCGGCCCCACCGCAAGCGCGGTCATCCTGGCGGAGGGGGAGTCGGCAACGCCGCGCTACGAGGGGGTCGAGGAGGCCCTCAAGGAGCCCGGCGTGCAGATACGCCTCTTCGGGAAGCCCACGGCGCACAAGAACCGCCGCATGGGCGTCGTGGTGGCCGCCGGCCGGACCATCGAGGTGGCCCGCGAACGGGCCAAGCGCGCGGCGGCGAAGGTGCGCGTGGTGTAGAGCGAGGTCTCTCCGCAAACTCGAAATCCGGCAGGGCAATCACCCTGCGTGGACCGCAGCCTGCGTACGTCGCTGGCCGCCTCGCTCATGACCGCCTTGGCGGGAAGCGCGGTGTTCATCGCGGTCCACGCTCCGCTCATCGCCTTTGTCCCCAAACAGGTGTGGCTTGGGCCGTTGCTGGTGCTCCCGGGCGCGCTGCTGGCGGGCGCCCTTTGGCACACGTGGGGTCGGCGCGGCGGCCGCCCCGCCCCCATCGCCTTCGGCGCCCTGTTTGCGCTCGCGCAGCTTCCCGCAGCGCTGCTGTCGCTGGTGGCCGGACCCCTCGACATGGGCGACCGTGGGCTCTTGGCCGAGCAAGGGTGGTTCGCACTCCTTGGTGCCGGGTGCGGGGTGCTCGGTGGCGCGGTGGTCCTGGTCCGGCAGCGCGACCTGTCTCTCTCCGTGCGGGCCGGCCTTGCGACCGGAGCGGTTGCGTTCCCGTTCGCCGGGCAAGCCGTCAAGGTTGACTTGACAGGCTACCCGGGGGCGCCTTTCTTCCTGGCGTTCCTGGCCATCCTTGTTGCCTCCGGCCCACTCCTTGCGTGGTTCGAGCGCCGTTTGGCCATGCGGGCGGCCGCTTCGTAAAGGGTCGTCGCGAAGGGCGCGTCGTCACCAGCGCCGGCCGTAGCCGCCGCCACCGCTTCCGCGCCGGCCGCCGCCGCGCCAGGAGCGGCCGCTGTGGCCGCCGCCCGACTCGGGCTGCTTCTTGGCGTGGTGGCCGGGGCCGCTGCGGCGCCCGTGGCCGGGGTTCGGAGGGCGCTCCGACTGCCCCTTCGGGGCCTGCGGTTCCGGCGGGAGTTCGCCGAGCTCGAGGAGTTGGATGCGGGTCCCCGCCAGGTTCTCGATGACGCGCATGTCGCGCTGCTCGTCGGACTGCACGAAGGTGAAGGCGCGCCCCGTCCGTCCCATGCGGGCGGTGCGGCCGATGCGGTGGACGTACGCCTCCGGCTCGTCCGGGAGGTCGAAGTTGATGACGTGCGAGACCTGGACGACGTCGATGCCGCGGCTCGCGATGTCGGTGGCCACGAGGAGCTTGGCCTCGCCGCTGCGGAAGGCCTCCATGCTGCGCTCGCGGGCGTTCTGGCTCATGTTGCCCTGCAGGGCGACGGCGGGGAAGCCCCACGCCTCGAGGTTGCGGGCGAGCCGCTTGGCGACGTGCTTGGTGCGGGTGAAGATCATCGCCTGCTCCGGCTTCTCGTCGGCGAGCACCTTGAGGAGGGCGCGCACCTTCATCGACTTCTCGAGGTGGAACTTGAACTGCACCGCCGTGGGTGTTGCCGTGGCCCCGGTCTCGATGCGGATGCTGACCGGGTCCTTGAGGAACCGGGACGACAGCCGCCGGATGGGGTCCGGCACGGTGGCGGAGAACAGCCCGGTCTGGCGCTGCTGCGGCACGAGGCGGAGCACCTTCTCCATGTCGGGCAGGAACCCCATGTCGAGCATGCGGTCCGCCTCGTCGAGGACGAGGTGCTTGACGTTGCCGAGCTTGGCGAGCCCCTGGCCCACCAGGTCGAGGAGGCGACCGGGGGTCGCGACGACGAGCTGGGTGCCGCCGGAGCGAAGCGCCTCAGTCTGCTTCCCAAAGCCGACGCCGCCGTAGATGGTGACGATGCGGATGGGAGCGCCCTTGGCGAGGTCGGCAAGCTCGGCGGAGACCTGGATGGCGAGTTCGCGGGTCGGCACCAGGACGAGTCCGAGGATGCCGGCGTTGCGGTGGTTGCGGAGCGCTTCCACCAGCGGGATGCCGAAGGCGGCGGTCTTGCCGGTGCCGGTGCGGGCCTGGGCGAGGAGGTCTCGCCCGGCCAGGAAGACCGGGATGGCCTGCGCCTGGATGGGGCTCGGGGTCTCGTAGCCCATCGCCGCGATGGCGTTGAGGGTGCCGGGACTGATCTTGAGTTCGTTGAACCGGGTTCCCGGGGCCTGCGGGACCGGGGGGTCCGGCACCAGGGGGGCGGTCGTGCTGGGGGGCGCCCGTGCGGGCGCGCTGTGCGTGGTGTGCATGGTATCACATTGGGTCGGTCGGGCGTCTCCCGGCCGTTCTGGGCAAGCGCCCAGCCCCCGGGAAAAACCCCGGGGCGATGCAGGCGGACGGAGACTGTGGTGTCCCGCCTGCGGCCTTCACTTCCTTACTGACTTGGGCACGGCTGGAGAGTCCGGGAAGTTAAGGATGCCGGTGCGTGTGGCGGCGCATCGGCTTGGGGGCGCTTGGGGAGTACGTCATGCGGGCGGGGCGCGTCAAGACCCGCCGCGTCGTCGAGGAGCGGCGGGTCGTTCCCTTTCTAGCTAATTTCAATGTCCGGCCAAAGATTGAAATGGCCAGGCAACGTTTTCCCCCGGTCCCTCCCGCCTCTGGGAGGAACTCAGGTGGTTGAATGAAATCTCTCGCTGTGGCATCGGTCAACGCTGGATTCCTGATGGTGCTCTCTCTCGTGGCCATGCCGGTGCAAGCCGACGGGCCGCTGGACTGCGCGACGCTGCCGGAAACCTGCCCCGGGGCCGCCCTGTCCGAGGCCGAAAGTGCGTGGCAGGATTGCGTCTCCGGTCCCGGTTCGGCGTGCGGCGAGGCGGATGGGTGTCTCGCCTTTGACGCGGCGTCGCCGTGCTCGGGCGCGCGCGACCTGGCGTTCATGGCAGCCGCGGAGTGTCTTGGAGGGGCGTCCGGCGAAACCTCTCCCGCCCCGTGCTCCGAGGCGGCGGCCATGGCAGCCGAGGCGGAGGAGGCGGCGCGCGACTGTTCGCGCCCCCAGACGACGGGTCCCTGCCAGGTCGTCCAGGTCTGCCCGGCGGAGTCGTTGCCGTCTCCCTTGCCAAGCACGCTTTGCCCGACCTATGAGGATTGCAAGGAGGATCCAGTTGGCTGTGCGGGAGTGGAATGCGGGCCTCCGCCCACGGGAAACCCCTGCCGCCAAGCCTTCTCCACCATCCATTCCGCAGCGGGCAGCGTCGAAGCCTGCGCCGCCAGGGAGGAAGGCACATCCTGCGACCAGGCGCAAGGCCTGGTCGAGACCGCGGTCAAGGAGGCTGCGGCGGCACTCGAAGCGTGCCGCGACGGCGCGGACGAGGCTTGTGCGACCGTGTTCTCCTGCTTGGCGCGGGGCGATGCGACCGTCTGCGACGTGGCCCGCGACCAGGCCGAAGGCGCGGTGGAGTCGGGCTTCGGTGCGGCCCTGGCCGCCACGACGCTCGTCGAATCCGCAGTGGCGGATTGCCGGAGCGGCGCGAATCCCGTGTGCGGCGAGGCCCAGGACTGCGTCAACCGTGCGGAAGACAATCCCTGCGACCGTACCCAGGACCTGGCGGAGCAGAAGGCCAACCAGGTCGGGCAGGTCGTCCGCCACTGCACGAAACACCTTAACCCCGCGTGCCGGAACGCCATCCAGCACCTTCTCTTTGGCGGCCCCGGGCATGACGACGGGGACGACTTCGGCGACGGGGAAGATGAAGACATCCACGAAGACGACGACGGCAACGAGGACAACGAGGAAGGAGACGGCGAGGACGAAGACGATGAAGACAACGACGAGGACGACTGACGCGGTGGCGTGTCCGCGCGGCGGCTAGACGCGATTCCGAAGCAGAAGTCCTTTCGCTTGAGGCTATCCCGCCGACCGGGGATTGCGGCCACGTCGCGTCGTCGAGGCCGTCGGCGAGCGTAAGCAGGGAAACGGCCGCAAGGGGGAATCTCTTGCTTCATCGTGTCCCCTTCGCCTCGCTTTTGCGGCGCCTCGGGGCCATCGTCCCGGGTTCCGCTGGGCCGAAGGGTTCCTCGCGCCCGGGGAGCGCTCGGCCCGAAGCCTCTCAAGCTTTCGTCTTTCGGTGCTTCGGGTGGTACTGCGCGATGGTCTTCCCGTCAATCCTCGTCAGGAGCTTCTCGTCCACCGTCGCAAGCAGTTCCCACCCGAGGTCGAGGGTCTCCTCGATGGAACGGTCGTCGTCGCGGCCCTGCCGGACGTAGCGCTGCTCGAAGGCCTCGGCGAAGTCCAGCACCTGGAGGTCGCGGGCGGAGAGGGCGTCCTTGCCGACGATGGCCACCAGGCCGCGAAGGTCGCGCCCTTCGGCGTAGAAGGCGTAGCACTGGTCGGAGACCTTCTTGTGGTCGTCGCGGGTCTTGGTGCCGCCGATGCCGGCATTCATGAGGCGCGAGAGGGACGGCAGGACGTTCACGGGGGGATAGATGCCCTTGCGGTGCAGCTCGCGGCTGATGACGATCTGCCCCTCCGTGATGTACCCGGAGAGGTCCGGGATGGGGTGGGTGATGTCGTCGCCCGGCATGGTCAGGATGGGGAACTGGGTCACACTCCCCTTCTTGCCTTTGATGTTCCCGGCCCGCTCGTAGAGGTTGGCGAGGTCGGTGTACATGTAGCCGGGGTAGCCGCGGCGGCCCGGGACCTCTTCCCGCGCGGCGCCGATCTGCCTCAGTGCCTCGCAGTAGTTGGTGACGTCGGTGAAGATGACCAGGACGTGCATGCCGAGGTCGAAGGCCAGGTACTCCGCCGCCGTGAGCGCCAGGCGGGGCGTCAGGATGCGCTCCACTGCGGGGTCGTCGGCGAGGTTCTGGAAGATCACCGCGCGCTTCAGGGCGCCGGTGCGCTCGAACTCGTTCATGAACTTCTTGGCTTCCTCGTTGGTGATGCCCATCGCGCCGAAGACGACGGCGAAGGCCTCGTCGGTGCCGCGCACCTTGGCCTGGCGGGCGATCTGCAGCGCGATGTCGTTGTGCGGCAGCCCTGCGCCCGAGAAGATGGGGAGCTTCTGGCCGCGCACCAACGAGTTGTTGCCGTCGATGGTCGAGATGCCGGTCTGGATGAAGTCGTGTGGCGACGCCCGCGAGTAGGGGTTGATGGCGGCGCCGTTGATGTCGCGGTAGTCGTCGGGGATGATCTCCGCGCCGCCGTCGATGGGGGAGCCGGCGCCCGAGAAGACGCGGCCGAGGATCTCCTTCGAGAGGCCGAACTTGATGGTCTCGCCGAGGAACTTCACCGTCGTCTTGTCGTTGTCGATGCCGGTGGTGCCCTCGAAGACCTGGACGACCACCAGCTTGTCGGAGGTGTCGAGGACCTGGCCGCGGCGGAGGTCGCCGTTGGGGAGCCGCAGCTGCACCAGTTCGCCGTAGCCGACGGCGTGCGTCTTCTCCACGAAGACGAGCGGACCCTTGATGTTCGTGATGGTGCGGTATTCCTTCTGCATGCTAAGCCACCACCTGGCGCTTGAGGCCGGCCATGATCTCCTCGAACGCCTTCTCGAGCTTGGCGTTGACGTCCTTCATGACGGCGTCGAAGTTGGCCTCGAAGCGGGCGCGCGCCAGGTCGGTCGTGACGGGGAGGCCGGTGAGCTCCTTGGCGGTCGCTCCTGCGGCAAGCGCCTGGTTGGCCAGTTGGCCGTAGCGCAGGATGGACTTCCACATCGTGTAGTCCTTCTTGAGGCTGGAGTAGGCGTCCACCTTGTCGTAGGCGTTCTGCTGCAGGTAGATCTCGCGCACCAGGCGGGCGGTCTCCAGCACCACCTGCTGCTCGGGCGGCAGGGCGTCGGAGCCGACGAGCTGGACGATCTCCTGCAGTTCCGCCTCCTTCTGGAGGAGGTCCATGACCTTCGCCTTGGTCTGGTTCCAGTCGGGGGCGGCGTTCTTGGTGTAGTAGTCCGCCAGGTACTCGGGGTAGAGCGAGTAGGACTGGAGCCAGTTGATGGCCGGGAAGTGGCGGCGCTGCGCCAGCTTGGCGTCGAGCGCCCAGAACACCTTGACGATGCGCAGTGTTGCCTGGGTGACCGGCT
>DATDQC010000036.1:0-2277 GCA_035292455.1 Thermoplasmatota archaeon | reverse complement strand
CGTGCGGCATGCCGAGGATGTAGCCCTTGGCGGTCGCGTTCGCGACGACGCGCACGACCTCGACGTTCGTGCCCGCGAAAGGTGAATCGAAGCGGATGCGCCACCATTCTCCCTCGGCCAGTCGGGGCGCCGCCTTCGTGGTCGCGTTGACGTCGGGGCCCACGGCGGGGCCGGTGACAATCTCGCCGAACTTAGGGGCGGGGCGGTCCGCGTCGATGACGAGGCCGCCCTCGTCCGAGGCGGGTTCCGGGGCGCCCGTGATGCAACCGGCGAACAGGAGGAAGGTGGTGGCGAAGGCCAGGGCGGCGCGCATGGGCGCGGCGACAACGGTGGACCCAAATAAGCTTCGTGGAAAACCGGCTGCGGCGGGAAGGGCCCCTAGTTCGTCGCGTCGGGCTTGGCCTTGTTGGCTCCGTACAAGGCAAGGACGACGGCGGGCGCAAGCAGGACGAAGAGGTGGATGCCGACCCAGCTCCAGACGAACCGCTGCGCGACGCCGGTGCGGAATGTCGCGATGTAGAAGATGCTGAAGACGAGGATTCCGATGGCGAGGCCGAGGAGGCCGTGGCCGACGGCGCCGCGCGTGCGAGGGGAAATCATGCTCGGTCGCGCGGTAGGAACGGGTCCCTAAAAGGCTTTGGGATGCGCGTGACGGTTCCTAGTCGGGTTTTTATGAGACCCCCTCTTTCGGCGGCCCCGCGCCACTGTAGCTCAGCCCGGCGGAGCGGCTGATTCGTAATCAGCAGGCCGTGGGTTCAACTCCCATCAGTGGCTTTCCCCGGGGGGTTCAGCTCCCCCTTTTTGGCGTGCTGGCTGCACGGGGCTCCATGGCGGCCGTCGCCAGACGCAAAATGCGGCGGCTGTCGCTCCGGCCGCCACGCTAAGAATGTGGGCGGCGTTGCCGTCCATGAGGGGACCCGACGCCAGCCACAACGCGGGCACCCAGCCGGTGTGCCGCACGACGCGCCCCCAAAGGGGGGCAAGGCCTTCGCGGCCCGTTCGCTGTCCGTGTTCGCGAAGCCGACCCGCAAGCCACAGCAAGAGCGGGTTGTCGGCCCACCAGAAGGTCTGCACCATGAGCGTGAACTTGGACACGCCGACGGCACCGGGGGCGCCCCACGCAATCTTGATCGGGCCGAGGGCCCAAGCAAGGCCCACCACTAGGGCGAGGGCCCCCGCGCTGCCCAGCCGCTTCTCCAACCACGGGAGGCACGCCACTACCAAGAGAAGGGTCCCGGCGAGTCCGCCGAGCGAAAACGTCACGAAGCCGTTGGCGAGGAGAGCCATCCACTGCCACCCCCCTCGTCGAGCCCAGTCGCTCTGGAGGATGAGGCCCATGTTGATGGCGTCGACGTCACCGGATTCCACGAGCGCCCGGAAAACCACATAGACCCCGGCGACCAGGCACGCAACCACGAGCGTCGCGTACGCGCGCGCGAAATACCAGCGGAGCGCCCGCGCAAGCCCGACCACAAAAGCTCTGGCCCGCACGAAGCGTCTTCCCCCCGGCCCCCAAACGGCAATGAATCCTTTTCCATCTATGTGCAAGACCGGCCCCGGCTAGCGGCCGGGGACCGTCGCATCACGATAAACCTGGTCCGCGTGGTGCCGCCCGAACAAGTGGTGGAAGCTTCGGAACCCACGGACCTCGAAGGTCGGCCGTTCGGGGAGCGCCGCCTTGTTCCAGGCCTCCATCGCGCCCCGCAGATCCGTACCCGCGACAACATAGAAGCGGAGCCTTGACAAGTCGGCCTTGGGGAGACTGCGGGCCCAGGCGGCCACGCGGGCGGTCAAGTCGCCGGGGCATAGGAGCACGCCCACGAACCAGCTTCGGCCTAAGTTCACGTGTGGGAGGTCGCGCGGCGGGAGCGGTACGAATTTCCGACCCGGAACCAAGGACGCCTCGTCGCGTTGGATCTCCAGGCAGCCGCCCGTCTCCGCCACGACGAGACCGAGCGTCGCGCGAAAGTTGGCGCGCACGACGGCGTGCCAGGCGGGGCGAAGAACGGGGTCGGCGGGCATGGCTGCTACGTCGGCGCCGAAGAGCGGGCGGGCGACAGGGCAGTGCGGACGCGTTCAGCAAAGCGCAGTTCCACGATGGCGTCGCGCGCCGCGACGCCCAGCGAGGTGAGTTGGTAGCGAAGGACCGTGCCGTCCGTCCGGTCTCCGTACTGGTCGAGCAGCCCCTGGCTCACAAGGCTCTTAAGGGCCTTGTTGAGGACGTTCGTGTTGCGTCCCCGCAGAAGCGGCTGAAGCTCGGCATATCGGCGGGGGCTG
>DATDQC010000035.1:0-3451 GCA_035292455.1 Thermoplasmatota archaeon | reverse complement strand
CGTCGTCCACCTGGGTTTCGGTCCAGACCGGGGAGCCGCTGCCGCCGTTGTCGGTCTCGGCGACGTAGACGCTCCACTCGCCGCCGTTGGCGACGGGGTCCCCTTCCCGGTCGCTGCCATAGTAGACCACGGCGACGCGGCCGCCCGGTCCGGCGGCGATCGCCCCGAGGGTCACGGAGAGCGGCTCGTCGCTCACCGGGAATTTCTGCCAGGAGGCGCCGCCGTCGGTGCTGCGGCCGGCCACCACGACCCGCTTGCCGCCCGTGATGGCCGTCTCGCCCGCTGTCCACATCACGCCGTCGTGGATGGAAAGCGAAGGGAGCGAGGCGTAGTGGGGGACGGTGGTGCCCATCGGAGACAGGACGCCGCCGGCGGTGTCGATGCGCAGCAGCTGGATCTGGCCGTTGATGCCGTCCGTCTGGAAGACGGCGTTGCGGGTGGGATCGAAGGCCATGTGGCCGTTCCGGAGCGCGAAGGTGGACTGCGTGGTGGCCCACGGTTGGTAGGACTTGCTGCCGTCCGTGGTGTGGACCCAGATGTGATGGTAGGTGCCCTCGTTCGTCATGAGGTAGCCCTCGTTGGCGTTGAGGCCGACGATCCACATGCGGTCGGTGACCCCGGGGATGGCGGCCGGGTCGCACGTCCAGGTGTCGCCCCGGTCCAGGCTTCGGCACCCCATGGTGTTCCCGGCGTAGCCGATGTAGCGGGCGAACCACAACGACCCGTCGGGGGCGATGGAGACGCTGGTGTCGCTTCCCAGCGTGGGGGGCGCCTCCGCCGAGTCCGGCGAGATGTCCACGAAGGTCACGCCGCCGTCGGTGCTGCGATAGAGGGACGAGGTGGGAGTGTAGTAGATGGTGCCATCAGGCGCGATTGCGACGTCAGGCTCGTACTCGGTGTCCCGCACCATGACCGGGGGGTCCCGCCAGACCCGGCACGACGTGGTGCAGGCGGGGGGAGCCGTGGTGGTGGGCGCCGGCGTCGTCGTGGACGCCGGCGTGGTGGTGGACGCCGGCGTCGTCGGGGCGGCGGCCGCCGTCGTCGTCACCGGGGGTTGGGTGGAGGGTGCGGGGTCGTTTCCAGGAGAGTAGAACGTGGTGCCCCCGTCAACGCCGGCCGCCGAGCCGTCCGAGGCTGGCTCAGGGGGGGCTTCCAGGATGAAGTAGAGCCGCGGGTCCTGCCAGGGCTGGAGAAGGAAGACGGATTCGCTGTAGCCGGGCGCGGTGACGTTGACCCACACCGGTACGCCTTCGGGGACCAAAGCGTAGGCGAGCCCATCCGGCCCGGCCGAGGCCTGGATGACCTGGCCCTCGAACTCGAAGACGCAGTCGGCGTCGCCGAGCGGGCTCAACCCGGTCGTCATGACCCGGCAAGCGACGAGCCGTTCTTCCCGGACCCCCCCCTCGTCGAGGGAAGGCGCCACGGCGGGAAAGGGCTCACCCTCGAAGGTGGAGCCGTGGTTCGAACCGTGCGGCCACAGGAGCACTACGGCGGCCGCGGCGGCGAGGATGGCAATCGCCATGGCGGCAGGCGGCCAGCGGTTCCCCTGGGACATGACAGGAGAGGACGTTCGGGGCGCATTATGAGTCTTGTGGACCTGTCAAGTGGACCTGCCGAGGGGAGCCGAGGGTGTCCCTCGCCCCCCTCCAAGTCTTTAACGCTTCCAGGGGTCGCCCGCGCGATGCGGGACGTCTGGGTCGAGAAGTACCGCCCCCGCACCCTCGCCGAGGTGGTGGGGCAGGAGGAGGCAGTGGAGCGCCTCAAGGCCTACGTCAAGTCGGGCGGGGTGCCCCACCTCATGTTCGCCGGCCCCCCCGGCACCGGCAAGACCACCTGCGCCGTCGCCATGGCGCGCGACCTCTTCGGCGAGGACTGGAAGGGGCGCTTCCTCGAATTGAACGCCTCCGACGAGCGCGGCATCGGTGTCGTGCGGGGGAAGATCAAGGAGTTCGCCCGTGTCGGCACCACCGAGCAGTCCGGCATCAAGATCGTCTTCCTCGACGAGGCGGACGCCCTCACCCACGACGCCCAGTCGGCGCTGCGGCGGACGATGGAGAAGTACACCCAGACGACCCGCTTCGTCCTCTCCTGCAACTACTC
This sequence comes from Thermoplasmatota archaeon, assembly GCA_035292455.1. Lineage (GTDB taxonomy): Archaea > Thermoplasmatota > E2 > JACPAO01 > JAHFTW01 > DATDQC01. The sequence continues at coordinate 1,351 of DATDQC010000035.1, read as the reverse complement.
CAGCAAGATCATCGACCCCATCCAGAGCCGCTGCGCGGTGTTCCGCTTCCGGTCGCTCTCCACCGAGAACGTCAAGTCGTTCATCCGCCGCATTGCCAAGGAGGAGAAACTGCAGGTGGCGGCGGACGGTGTGGACGCCCTCGTCTTCATCGCCAAGGGAGACCTCCGCAAGACCGTGAACACCCTGCAGGTCGCGGCGGCGCTCGGCGGCACCATCGACGCCGAGGCGGTCTACAAGACCACCGCGACGGCGCGCCCCGAGGAGGTCAAGCGGCTCCTCGAGACGGCGCTCGCCGGCGACTTCATCGCCGCCCGCAACCATCTCGACGAGCTCCTCATCGAGTACGGCCTCTCGGGCGAGGACGTCATCCGCCAGGTGCACCGGGCGGTCTTCGACCTTACCATCCCCGACGTCCAGAAGGTGCGCCTGGTGGACAAGGTGGGCGAGGCGGAGTTCCGCCTCGTCGAGGGCGCCAACGAGCGCATCCAGCTCGAGGCCCTGCTGGCGCACGTCGTGCTCGAGGGGCAGACGGACGGGAAGCGGAAGTAGCCCTCGCCGCCCCACGCTACGCGAAGTCCCGCGCCCGCGCCGCCTGGATCCAGCGGTTGACGGTCCCCTCGCTGACCTTGCCGCCCTGGAGGCGGACCTTGCGCTCCTCCTCCAGTTTCTGGACGCGGCGCGCCACGTCGAGGGCGTCGGCGGCGGCGAGCTGCTCGACGCTGCGGACGCCGGCCTTGACGAGGACCTCGGCGTACTGCGGACCGACGCCGCGCACCTGGATGAGTCGGCCCATCGCCTGCCACTCCTTCACGAGCTCGGTGGTGGCGTCGATGCGGGTGGCAATCTGGTCGGCGTCGGCCTTGACGAGCTGCGGGATGCTGATGACGCCGGCGGCGTTGAGGCGGGCCGCGAACTTGGTGCCGATGCCCTCGATGGCGATGACGTGCTCGCGCTCGTCCGTCTCGGTGAGGCGGACGGGGGGCTTCTCCTCGACCACGGTCGCCGCCTGCTCGAGCTGGCGGTTCTTGATGATGAGGAGCTCGCCGCGCTTTCGGACGTCGGCGAGTTCGCGCTGCGCCTGGGCGGTCTCGGCTGCCGACTCCATCTCGCGGTGCTCGAGGGCGTCCATCGCCTCGGCGACGCGCTTCTCGACGGATTTGAGGTCGCGCCCCAGGGTCGCCGTGGCGAGCTGCAGGTCCTTGATCTGCTGCGTCACCTCGGCCTCCTTGTTCATCACGATGACCTCCTTCTTCTGGGTCGCGGCGAGGTCCATGCGGGCGCGCTCGTTTGCGGCCTCGCTGGCCTTGGCGAGGGCGGCCTCGGCGCGGGTGAGGCGGCTGGAGGCCTCCT
>DATDQC010000034.1:0-5161 GCA_035292455.1 Thermoplasmatota archaeon | reverse complement strand
GCCTCTTTCCAGGTCGCGCACGGTGAAGCGGAGGTCGGAGGGATCCCCGGCCGTGGGCACCGGGTCGAGCCGGATCTCGACGTGGAAGTGGTCTCCGTCCACGGTGGCGAAGAGGCCGGGCTCCGGCGTCGCGCCAATGGGGGGTGCCACCGAGGTGAGGACGCCGGCGAGAAGAAGGACGACGAAGCCGACGCTGGCCTCGGTGGCGACGAAGGCGCCGAAGGTGGCGGGCCGGGCCCCCCCGGCGAGCGGACGGCTGTCGGGCCAGCGCCGCGCCATCGAACGCTGCAGGCTCGCCTTCCAACCTGATGCCTGGGGCTCTGCAAGGAAGACGTGGCGGTTCACGGTCGCGAGCGCCAGCATGGCGCCAAGCAGCACGACCTTCCCGGCGAGCGCCTGCCCGTAGCGGCTCCCGAGGAGAGCCGCGGGGTCCTTCCAGGCGGTCGTTCCCAGGATGAGGAGCGACGTTGCAACACCGGTGAGCACGACGAGGCCTACGGCGACCATGGCGAGGGTCGAGAAGCGGAGTCCTGCCGGCCGCAGCGATTCGGGCGTGGCGCCGAAGCGTTCGGGGCGACGGGCCACCAGGGCGAGGCAGGCGAGCCCGCCAAGCCAGGTCGCGGCGGCCAGGAGGTGCAGGAGGTCGAGCGCCACACCCGCGACGCCGTGCCGCGAGGCGTGGCCGAGCCGGGCCGAGCCGAGAGCCGCCGACGTCAGCATCAGCGCGACGAGGGGAAGCCCAAACCGGGTGCGTGGGCGCGGCCAGAGCCACGCGGCCGCAAGGAGGAGCGCCGCGAGGGCGAGGATGGCCCGCTCCACGAGGAGGCGGCCGACGTCGGAGGCAAGGAAGTCGTCCCAGCCGAGGCCGGTCCCGGAACGGGTGGCCGCTAGGAGGAGCGAGGCCCCGAAGGCGTGGAGAAGCGCCCCGAGGACGGCGAGGCGGCCGAAGGGCGCCGCCTCCAGTCCCGAGCGCCGGCCCACCACGGCGTGGAACGCCGCCGCACCGAGGGCCAGCGCCAGGCCAGCGTAGAGGGCGACGCGGGCCAGCACCTCGCCCAGCCGGACCTGGCCGGCATCGTTTGCGGTGGCCGCGGGGGGCTCGTAGGGGCCCACTGCGAAGCCGAAGGAGCCGCTCGTCCTGTGGGTGTCGTAGGAGAAGGCGTGCCAGCGCACTTCGTAGGCGCCGTCCGCGAGCCCGGGTCGGAGCGCGACGCGGAGTGTGGGCCGGTCGCCGTTCACCAGGGTCGTGTCGCCTTCGTGGACCGCGTCGCCGGCGGCGTCCACCACCTCGAGACCGGTGCCCGCGGAATCCACGCGTTCGCTGAGGGTGACCTCGACCCATTCGGGTGCCGCGGCAAGCCTTGCCCCCTGCGGCGGCTCGCTCCCGGCGTACTCGGCGTGGGCGGCGGCACCGGGGAGCGCCAGCAGGGCCAGCAGCGCAAGGGCCTGGGATAGGGTGGGCGGCCTCGCCACGGGTCTCAGGACCGGCGGCGCAGCATAAGGGCGACGGCCAGGGCCCCGAGAAGGAACGGCAGGGCCGGGCCGGGGGCGCCGTTGCCGCCGCCCGTGCCGTCGGAGGTCGAGGAGGCTGGCGTCGTGGACGCGGGCCCGCCGGAGGTGAAGGCGTAGGGCACGTCCAGGGCGGTGGCTCCGCCGAGGCCGCTGGTCGCGCTGACGCGGAGGACGCCCTCGGATGGGGTGGAGGACTCCAGCACGATGTGGACAATCTTCTGCCCGTTGGCGGCCACCGCCAGGTCGAGGGTGTCGCTGACGGCCCCGGTGGTGGGGTCGTGGAAGCGCGCGACACCGGTGGGCGACAGGGCGAAGGCCACCTGCTGCCCGGTGCCCTGGAGGCGGTTCCGCAGGGTCACCTGCAGCACGGCCTCGGTTCCAACCTCCGCCTCGACCGAAGCGGGGTCGCCGGCGAGCGACAGGTAGTACGACGGGCCGCGCAGCGTGTAGTCGGGCCGCTCGGTGTTGCCTCCCTGCGAGCAGCCGACCGAATCGGGCACGGGCCCCACCGCGCTGTCGAAAGTGCCGGGCATGAAGTCGCCGCGCGTCGCGCCACGGAACGAATCGAACCGGAACGACGAGATGCGGTCCCCCGCCGCGACGCCGACGGCCGACGCCCGGACCACGCCCTCGATGGCAAAGCGGGTGCCGTCGTCGGTGCCGTCGTCCTTGGCAATCTCGAAGGGGCCGTCGACGCGGTCGAACGTGGTGGTGAAGGCCTGGTTGTCGGTGGTGGAGGCCTCGAACGACCTGGACTCCCCCTTGGCGTCAAAGGTGAGGGTGTCCTTGACTGCGGCCGAAGCGGACGGCGAGCCGCCGTTGAGGAGCAGGCGGAACACCAGGACGTCGCCGAGCGCCGCGTCGCGCCCCTCGCTGACGTCCACGGCGATGACGTCGTGGCTGCCTTGCCCTGCGGCGTCGCCGCCGAAGTAGTCGTCCACGCAGTCGTGGAGGAGGCGCGCCTCGTACTCGCGCGGCTGCGGGGCGGGGTGGGCGAACGCGGCGGGGACCGCCAGGAGCAGGAGGGCCGCGACCAGGGCTGCCTTTGTCATGATTTGAACAACTGCCCGTCCACGGTTTAAGCCTTGTGTGCACCGCGGCTTTGCACCTCAGATCAAGGGCAACCGCAGATTACGCAGATTAAGGCGCAACCAAAATCTGCGCAATCTGCGCAATCTGCGGCCTCCCTCACACAGGCCTGCCCAAAAAACCAATGGAGTGCAAAGCCGTGCGCCGTGGCGAAGCACCGCCGGCTTTTTCGGCCCCCGACCTCTCCGGGGGGCATGGTCCACCTCAACGAGACGGCGTCCGTGGCCGCCATCGCCCTGGTCGCCCTCATCAGCCTGGTCCTGACCATCCTCGCCCATGGCGCGTGGCGTCGCACCCGGAACCGCAAACTCGCCTTCGTCGCCGCCGCCTTTGCGCTTTTCTTCGTGAAGAGCGCCATCACCGCCTACTCCCTGCCCACCCGATTCATCCACCACGAGGACCTCGAACTTGTCGGCGCTTTCCTGGACCTTGGCGTGGTGGCGCTGCTCGCCGCCCCCTTCCTGGTGCGCCCCTGACATGGCCGACCCGCTCCTCGACCTCGAGACACGCCGCCGCATCGTCACCCTGGTGCACACCTACCCCGGCCTCCACGTCCGTGAGGTGGCGCGGCAGCTCCAGACGAGTGTTGCGCTCGTTGAGTACCACCTTCCGGTCCTGCTCGAGAACGGACTGCTTTCCGAGGAGCGCGGCGAGCACCTGCAGCGGCTCTTCCCCGCCTCCGGCCGCGGCGCGCAGGGGCTGGGGAAGCGGGAGCGCCGCCGCGTCGGGCTCCTGCGGTCCCGCTGGCCGCTCTCCATCACCCTCCACCTCCTCGAGGGCAGGGCGCCGCTGCGGCACCGCGACCTCGCTGACGTCCTCGGAATCGGGAAGTCGAAGCTGTCGTTCCACCTCCGCAAGCTCGAGGCGGCCGGCATCGTGGCGAAGGACGCAGAGGGGGCCTTCCGTGTCGCCGACCGCGGCGAGGTCCTGAAACTCCTCTTGCACTACCCGCCTTCGCCCGACCTTCGCGGGGAGTTCGCCAAGCTCTGGCTCAGCCTCTACGGAAAGTGAACCGGCGCGGACGGCGTCTACCGGAACGAGATGCCCAGCAACCGACCCATCTCCTCGTACGGGTCGTCCGGGAAGGCGAGGTTCTCGCTTGGCAGGCGGTGGAACCACCTCATCTCGCGCACCGCGTCGCCGCTCTTGGCCCCCGCCTCGACCGCCTGCCCGAGGATTCCCGTGAAGACGTAGCACAGGCCGTTTGGCTTGTGGATCTTCGTGACGAAGCGGGGGTGCCCGAGAAGGTGCCCGGTCTCCTCGCGGAACTCCCTGAGCGCGCAATGGACCGGCCCCTCGCCCGGCTCAATCTTTCCTCCCGGAAGCTCCCAGCCCCGCTCGACGTGGCGGACCATGAGGAACTCCTTGCCGTCGCGCGTCTCCCGCAGCGCCGCGATGACGGTGTACTCGAAGCCGGCCGCGCCGTCAGGCACCTTCGCTCCTCCGGGCTCAAGGCGCGTGCCGGCTTCGCCGTCACGCGCCCTCGTCTTGGTCCCGGAGGTAGGTGCCAAGGTCATGCGCTGGGCGGACAGCGGCCGTGCGGCCCTTGAAGCTGCCGACCACGGTTCCAATGGCCATGGCGTCGCCGCGCGGGTCGGTGACGATGCAGGGGTCCCCCTTGCGGAGCCGCCCGTCGTGCCACTCCACCGAGTTCCCGAGCACGTTCCGGCCGTAGAGCACCAGGCGGGCGGAGTGCTCGCTGACCTGCACCGTGCCAGCCCGGGTGTGGCGCGCCACCAGGACCGCGCCCTGGAGGACGCCGATGGGAAGGCCGGCCGCCTCGGCCCCGAGCCGCAGCGGCTCAGGCAGACCGACCAGCTCCGGCGAGGCGAGGACGGCGAACCGGATGCCGTCCCGCTCCACCACCCCCAGCGCGCCGCCCCCGAGGACCTTGGCGGCAAGTCCGCGCTCGAACATCTCGAAGGCGTCGCGCGCCGCGGCGGCCTCGGAAGCGGTGGCGGGGCGCATCAGTGACCCCCTTTGCGAAGCTTGGCGACGAAGAAGCCGAGGGTGGGGTGGATGCCGGGGAAGAAACGGCGCGCCTTGCGGACCTCGGGCGACAGCTGAAGGCCGGGCCACTCGGTGACGCCGGGGGCAAGGGGGGCCCCGCCGCAGCGCGAGAACGGAAGCTCTTCGATGCGGTAGCCGCGCTCGAGGAGGGTCTGGACCTGAGCCTCGTTCTCCTCCGGCGCGAAGGTGCAGGTGGCGTAGACGAGGGTGCCGCCGGGCCGCAGGACGCGGTCGGCCGCCGCAAGGAGTTCGCGTTGGAGGGCGGCGAGCGTGGCAATCTCCTCGGGCTCCCCCTTCCTGCGGTTGGGGTCCTTGGGGAGCGTTCCCTCGCCGGTGCAGGGGGCGTCGAGGAGGACGCGGTCGGCCCAGCCCTCCCCCGGCAGGTCCTGCCCGCGCTCCGCCAGGAGCAGCGCCGTGGTGGCGCCGCCGCGCTCGAGGTTGAAGCGAAGGGCCCGCATCCGCGCCTCGTCGGGCTCGACCGCGATGACGGCGCCGCGCCCCGCGAGGTCGCCGGCGATGTGGAGGGTCTTGACGCCAGGCGCGGCAGCGA